>CAZWUB010000177.1:5993-7453 GCA_964637415.1 uncultured Rikenellaceae bacterium | reverse complement strand
GTTTTCGGTCCTAAAGTGACACCGACAGAACCGTTAATTTCTGAAAACTTACATTCGATTGTCTGTGGACCAAGGCTTTCTTCAACAAAACGGGCTGTAATTTCAAGAGTCCCGGAATCAGTCCAGGAATAAGCTGCTGCCACTTTTACAGATGTCTGAGGCACTGTATAATTTGCATCAACTGATTTTGACGGCATGGTGCGGGGAGGTGCCAGAAGGGATGTCAGTTTTGAATTTGTCATCTTCCAGGTACCCGAACCTGCTTTAATAATTGAAATCTGATTATTCCTTTTTATTGCAAAACTCAGTTCATTGTTGCTGAAAGTGAAATAAACCGACTGGATCTGGTAATCATTTTCGCCAGGGGTAAATTCCTTTCCTGAAATTTTCGCCTCAAAACCAGATCCTGTGGTTTGGGGAAGCTGTGGCTTCAGGCAGAGGGCTGATTGTTTCTTCTGTAATTCCTCATAAGATCCTTCATCTTCAGGAATAGCTTTATTTGATTTTATTGCAGGAATCAGATAATCATGAACCATGTTTAATTGTTCCTGAGTGTTTCTTGCGTTTGCTGTTAGAACAACTATTGCATCCTTATCCGGAAACAAGATCACAAACTGTCCTGCCATTCCATCCAGACGGACACTGTTATTCCTGCCGCGCCACATCTGATAGCAGTAGCCCTGTCCCCAGTCATTCATCTCTTTTGGTGTCTTGTTTGAAGGATCATTACTTTCAATCTTGAATGAGGTAGCTTCTTTTACCCAGGCTTCAGGGATGAGTTGTTTATTGTTCCACTTTCCGTTCTGCATCAGCAATTGCCCGAATTTTGCCATATCCTCTGTCCGGAGTCTCAATCCCATCAATCCAAGATCTATTCCCTGAGGATTCCTGTCCCAGTCAATTCCGCGTATTGACAAAGGATAAAAAATCCGCGGTTTCAGGTATTCAAACAGGCTTTCACCGGCAACCTGCTGAATAATTGCCGAAAGCATAAAAGTTGCCATATTATTGTACTTGAAAACAGTTCCCGGTTTATGAACAGGCTCATCTTTTATGAAAGCTGTTATCCAGTCCTCATCAAAGCCTGCTAATGTAGCAGGAGGGTCCTGACCTACTGACATTGTTATCAGATCCTTTACTGTAAGATCTTTCATATTGGTGCCGATCGTGTCAGGCAGCGAATATGGGAAAAAGGAAATAACTTTATCAGTCAGCTTAAGCCGGCCTTCCGTCACAGCCAGACCTATTGCCGTTGCGGTGAATGTCTTACTGGCAGAGTACATCAGATGTCTGTAATCAGGTCCGAAAGGGTGCCACCATCCTTCCGCTATCACTTTACCATGCCGCAGAAACATGAAACTGTGAATTTCCTGCCGGCCCGTATCAATTGCATTTAAGAAATCAATTATCCCGGAGGAAGAAACACCCTGCATCTCCGGAGTACTTCTGGGTAATTTGTC
>CAZWUB010000177.1:1655-5893 GCA_964637415.1 uncultured Rikenellaceae bacterium | reverse complement strand
ATTATCTGACAAAATAAAAAGCGAAACCATGAACCGCAGAAAATTCATTGAAACATCGGGTGCTGCTGCCGGCGCTGCAGTGCTGGGAAATGTAAATACAACCTTTGACGAACAACCGTCGGGCTCAAAACTCCCTCAGGGAGGAAAGTCTAAAATCAAAATCGGACTATATTCAATATCCTATGGAGGGATATGGTATGCCGGGCCGGCTCTTTCTTTTGAAGAATTTTGTAAAAGAGCAAAGGATTATGGTTACGACGGTGTGGAACTCGACAACAAACGTCCGATGGGCTGTCCCCTTGATCTTGATAAACGCAGGAGAGATGAAATGGTCAATTCTATCCTGAAGACCGGTCTTGAGATACCGGCAGTAGCGGCTAATAATGATTTTTCAAGTCCGATCCCGGAGCACAGGGAGTGCCAGCTTCTTATGGTACGCGAAACAGCGCGGCTGGCAAAGGATCTGGGAGCAAAAATTATAAGGCTGTTTGCAGCCTGGCCCGGGGTGCCAATCCATGAAGGCGTGGGAACCTATGATCTCATAAGAGGAAATTTCTACACTTTCGAAAGACAGTTCCCTTTTTCAACCAGGATTGAAAGGTGGAATTTTGTTAAGGATTGCCTTAAGGAATCAGCAAAGTTTGGAGAAGAGTCTGGTGTTACAATGGCTCTTCAGAACCACGCTCCGCTGATAAGAACATGGAAGGATACCCTTGATCTTGTGAAAGAGGTCAATTCTCCCTGGCTGAAAGTATGCCTCGATCTGCCAATTATGGAAAATCTTGATAAAGAATATGTTGCTTATGCAGTCAGAGCAGTGGGCAATCTGCAGGTCCATTCCCACTTTGGAGGAGAATATTTCCGTGATAAGGATGGATCAGTCAAACCTCTTATCCTTGATCATCATGCAGGAGGCAAAAATCCTGATTACCGGCATTACATCGGATTAATGAATGAGATTGGCTATAACGGCTATTTTACATATGAGCTGTGCCATCCTGTCCTCAATGAAGACCACACACGTGGCGATATTAAGTATGTTGATAACCAGGTAAAGCTTGCCAGGGAATTCATGTCCGGACTAATTGGATAATAAATGATCTGATTTAGCATAAACATTTTGTTAACCACAAAGGCGCTCAAAGGATTTCACAAAGTAACATAAAGGGATACAGGAGATAAAGAATGTTTATGAATTAAACAGATTAAAAGGCTGATATGGGATCAATTCTACAAATAAATTAATGAAAAAGCATAAAAATATGAAGAAAAAAGCATTTCAGCATGTTGCCCTGATCTGTCTGACAGGCTTACTTCTGGGATCAAATGGTGTAAAAGCCGATAATCTGATCCTGAATCCAGGATTTGAAGCTTCTCCCGTAAATCCGGTCAGCTGGAAGATCACCGGTCCTGTTGCAGAAATGCAGCCGCAAACCACAATTGATACAAAAACTTTTTTCAGCGGAATGTCAGGACTCAGAATGGAAAGCGCCAACCCCAACTGCCATGGGAGAGCCGTTCAATCTATAGTAATAACCGGAGATCAGACATACCTTGTGTCAGCAAGGTTTAAAACAGAGAACATAAGCTCAGTGCATAAGAATGTGCTTATCAGGGTGAAATGGTTCAGGGGCAGGGAACAACTCGGCTATAACTACATTTATACTGTTGACGGGGAATCTGATGGATGGTTTCATGCATCTGATAAGATCAAAGCTGTTACCGGGGCCACAACAGCTGAATTATCACTTGAATTCAGATGGAGTACCGGAACAATCTGGTGGGATGATATCTCTTTTGAAGCCTGTGCTGAGGATCCCCCAAGGAAAATTAAAGTTGGCACTTTCTATTTCCGCCCCCCCGGGCCGACTGTTGAAAAGAATATCGCGTTAATGAGTGAAATGATAGATAAAGCAGGCAAGGCCGGATGTACAATAATTTGTCTGCCCGAGGGATGGCCCACCTGCAATACCGGTCTCGGGATGCAGAAAACCGAGTCCAATACACTTGAGGGGAGTGCCTCGGTTATGATGTCGGAAAAAGCAAAAGAATATGGCATGTATATCGTTTCGGGTCTTTACAGCTGGAAAGGAGATACTTTAAAGAATGTTGCGGTACTTTATGGCCGAACCGGAAAGATCGAAGGGATCTATGAAAAAGTCCAGTTGCCTGATTCTGAAACCGAAGCCGGGGCTGTACCGGGAAATACATTCCCTGTTTTCACAACTGATTTCGGTAAGATCGGGATCCTGATCTGCTGGGACAGCGCCTTCCCGGAAGTGTCGAGAATACTGGCAGTCAATGGTGCAGAAATCCTGTTTTGTCCGGTCTGGGGAGATGTCAGGGGACCGGAATCATGGAAACTGACAGCCCGCAGCCGGGCCATGGACAATGGCGTTTATTTCGTCACAAATATTTTCGACGGACACAGTGTAATCGTTAATCCAGCCGGTGAAGTACTGCAGGAAAGCGGAACACAGGGTACTCTTATAACAGCAGAAATAGATCTGAATTATAACCCGCCATGGAACTGGATAGGTAATGCAGGACTTGGAGTCTGGAAAGGAGTCTGGCGTAAGGATCGACGTTCTGATCTTTTCGGAATATTAGGAGAATAAATGACAATTTCTACAAAAAGGTCGTCCCCCGCTATTGTGAGGCAGGCTCGAGCGGGATTCCTGAGTGTTAATACAAACCCTCCGCTGTGAATAACTAATTCCTTTAGCCATACGGCAGGAGATATAATTTTGGAGCTTATTTCAGATAAAATGTTTAAAAGGAAGATAAGGCTCAGAAAAGAATATCGCTTTAAAGTATGGTTTTCTGTTTTTATTATTTCTGTAATCTGTTTCATTTTTATTCCAAAGGCGAACAGGTCGGCATTAATTTCTTTTTTCAGTAAGGAATGCAGGAATTACCAGCAGGTATTCAGCCGGAAGCTCAATGACAGGATCCCTGACTACATCGATAATGCAAGGCTTACAGGGATTGAGAAATGCACTGATGCTGCTGATATTGCAAAGAGGATTTCATCGGGACAATTATTCAGGATCAGGAGCGGCAGATCTTATAAAGTCGAAAAAATGGCTCACAGCTATCCTTATATTACCCGCGACAGCAGGAAACTTCTGAGGGAACTAGCAAGAAGTTTCAGGAAGAAAGTAAGAAAAGATGGTTTAATGGGATCGAAGTTTATAATTACATCCATGACCCGTACCACAGGAAACCTTAAAAGCCTGGGAAAGAAAAACACCAATGCATCGGATAACAGTCCTCATCTGAATGGTAATGCATTTGATATTTCCTATGCAAGGTTCCGGTTCAGGAAGCTTCATGTAACGGAGTGCGATAAATGGTATATGAAGGAAGCACTGGCGGAAGTAATCTGGAAATTGAGAGAAGAAAAAAAATGCTGGGCAACCTATGAGAAAAGCCAGGGATGTTTTCATATCGTTTCAAGGTGACTGTATATTAGATCCATAAAAACTGAACGGACGACAACTCTCGGGCTCACGGGCAAATATGGATGCTGGCCAGGGTTGCGGATTATTCCTGTTTGATCTGAAAAAATTTGAAAAGACGAAAAAATCAGGAAAATAATCCTATTCGGCACCAGGGTAACGGCTATATTTTGAAAATGTTCCCATGACATTGTCAACATATGTCCTCGATACCGGAATATCAGAGACTTGTGGATCATCAAAATCGAGCTTCAAACCGTCTTTTTCTTTCCTGATCACCTTAACCTTTTCGAAATTAACCATATAGGACCGGTGGCATCGGATGATATCAGTGCCGGCGAATTTTTCCTCCATCTTCTTCATTGTATCGCGTAACAGGTATTTAGTTATCTTCCCGTTGTTCAGATAACAAATGTTTATATAATTCTCTGTTGACTCAAGATAGATAAGGTTCTCTTTCTTTACCGAGAATTTCAGAATTGATTTATCATCATAAAACGGTATCATTTCCTTTGCACTTCCGGTATATGAACTTAACTCCTCCATCCTGTCAATCTTTTCCTTCTTATCACGCCATGACAAATAAAGCCATGAAATTGTATATGGCAGAAGAAGTACCAGAGCAGTATTTGATGCAGATATCTTAACAAGATCATTAACCGGTCTTACATCTTTCAGTACGAATTTCTGAAAAATGGCATAGAATAAAGCCATACACAAAATTTCTGCCGCAATCCATGCCAGATATTGTAATAAACTGATGATCTTTTTCTTACA
>CAZWUB010000177.1:0-1555 GCA_964637415.1 uncultured Rikenellaceae bacterium | reverse complement strand
CTGAATGGAGTATACAAGACGATACGAATTTCTTCGTTCGATATTTAATCCCGGAATAAATGAAATCAGCATTCCCGGTTCAGATATCAGGATTATCAATACCGGATTCGTTTCGGATTATTCATCTGAAGAATTCCTGAACAGCAGTGATTTCTCAATAAATGAAAATCTCAGTTTCACATATCCGGTATTTGTTCCTTCAGATAGTAATTCCGGAAAAGCAATCCTTCTGCTTCATGGACTTAATGAAAGAAGCTGGATAAAGTACCTTGCGTGGGCATATTCACTTGCTGAACTTACCGGAAGCTATGTCATACTGTTCCCGATCTCCTTTCATATAAACCGTTCACCTGATTTCTGGAAGGATCCCAGGGCAATGACAGGTTTACTTAAGGAAAGGGGGACCACTACAGGTGGTATCCGTTTATCAAGCTTTGCAAACGTTGCCTTAAGCAAAAGACTGACTGAGGATCCAAAACGTTTTGTTAATTCAGGGTATCAGACTGTCTGCGATCTTGAAAACCTGATGATCTCAATAAGAGACGGGAAGCACCCTGTCATTCCTGCGGGAAGTAAAGTAGATCTTTTTGCCTACTCAATAGGGGCATTTCTTGCAGAAATTATTATGATAGCCAATCCTCAAATGCTCTTCAGTGATTCCAGACTGTTCATGTTCTGCGGAGGATCGGTATTCAGCAATATGAACGGTGTTTCAAAGCTTATAATGGATAGTGAAGCATTTGACAGAGTTTACACATATTACATGAATGATTTTGAGAGGGATATAAAGATCAGGAACTCATTCATGGACAAAATACGTTCAATTAAGATCGGTATGGCTTTCCGGTCAATGATTGATCTGTCGCGGTTTAAGAAATTCAGGGAACAGGCTCTTTCAGAACTGGATAACAGGATACGGTCCATAGGAATGGCAAAGGACACTGTAATTCCTGCACACGGTATAGTAAACACTCTGATGCCGGTAAACTCGTCCCGTTCAAAGCAGGTGGAAGTATGGGATTTTGATTATCCCTATTCACATGAGAATCCGTTTCCTGTTTACAACGATCCGAGGAGCAGGCTTGTCGACAAATGCTTTCAAAAACTTTTAGAAAATGCATGCGGGTTTTTCTCCTGACCTGCTGTAAACAATTTCCGCATTTGAATTAAGTTCCGGAATTTTACTTCCTTTGCAAAAATTTTCAAACTCCTGTCGGAGGAAATTTAAGACTGGTCTGATGTTCAGAATAAGTCAGTTTATTGAGAAACATTTCTGGATCTTCCTTCTTGCGGGCATTGTGATGGGATTATGGAAGCCATTACGGTCAGCCATACCCCCCTATCTGCCGGAGATTCTGCTGGGTATGATGCTGTTCCTTGTATTCCTGAAAATTGATGCACTTGAAGTACTTGAAAAGATCAGGGATTTCAGGCTTATGATCTTCATATCACTGATCTACATGATCATTGTTCCTCTTGCTTTCTATTTCTTCACGAAGATCTTTGACAGCCGGCTGGCAATAGGTATACTTCTGCTTACAGCAATGCCGGCAGG
>CAZWUB010000176.1:0-7484 GCA_964637415.1 uncultured Rikenellaceae bacterium | reverse complement strand
ATAACAAAAACCGCTGTAATTAACTGGATTATAATTAAATAAGTTTCCCCTCCTTAAATTAAGGAGGGGAAACTTTTATCCCCAAAACTCCTTAGATTGAAAGGAATGAACAAGAAAGCGTGATCGGATTTGTACTGTCAAAAATACTTTATTACCTGGGGAACGACGTTAAATTCAGGTTAATATGCGTTAATGAAAAGTTAAATATTATTCCGGATTTGTAAGGATCAATTAACTTTGCCATATGAACCGGAATAAATTTATCTGGCTGATATTTATGATGCTCCTGTCTCTAATGGGCATTATTTGGGTGCAGTCTGTCTGGATCAGGAATGCTGTCGGCACCCAGAATGACAATTTCAATGCCGCCGTAATTGCCGGAATAAACGATGCTGCAGCCTCTATCGAATCCTCGAGGGAAATGAATTTCTTTAATAACTTCATGTTTCCGGGAACTGCCGCTTTGAATAGTCAGGCTGGCGACGTTACTGAATATACGAGCATAGGAAGTATTTATTCATCCCTGGGAGACCAGGTAAGTGTAAGGATCACGAATCAGTCTGTTACGAAGGCGCCGGGACAGGAGCCTGTTGTTGTGGTACACGATACAATAATTAATTCAGGATCAGGTCCTCTGAAGGTCCCGTCAGCCGGCGGGGAAAAGGGAGTGATATTACCACAGGATACTGAGGTTCAAAAAAATTCAGGAAATGAATATGTCAGGCAGAGAGAATTCATAGACTGGGTAAAAAAACGTCAGACCGAGTTCCAGAATATGAGCAACAGGATGATCTCTGAGATCTACTCATGGGAAAAGACTATGGAACTCGACAATAAAGAGGTAGAGTTTGCACTTAAAAGATCTTTCCTTTTCAGGAATATCCAGACACCTTTTGAATACGCAGTTATAAGGAATGGTGTTGTGGGAGAAGGGACATTTAAAAAATCGGGGAAGAACGATTTCATTAAAAGCAATTATAAGGTAAGCCTATTTCCTGATAATATAATTCAGCAGGATATGATCCTGTCGGTTGTATTCCCCGAGCGGACAAACTATGTTCTCGGGTCAATGGCATGGGTGCTTACAGCATCTCTGCTCTTTTCCCTTATCATTCTGGCAACATTCGCCATGAGTCTCTTTTTTATTGTCAATCAGAAGAAAATTTCAGAGATGAAATCGGATTTTCTGAACAATATGACTCATGAATTCAAAACGCCCATTGCAACAATATCTCTGGCTGCCGATACAATTACAAATCCAAAGGTCATCAGTGATGAATCAAGGATCAGGCATTTTGTAAGCATGATAAAGAAGGAGAACAGCAGGATGAATAAGAAGGTTGAGACGATACTTCAGATATCTTCCCTTGACAAGCGTGAGATAGACTTTAACTTTGAAGAGCTGTCGCTTCATTCTGTAATTGAGCGTGCTGTTGAGACCAACGATATTATTGTACAGCAGAGGAACGGGAAAGTGGGGCTCCATCTGGAGGCATCTGAGCATGTTGTTTATGGCGATAATGAGCATCTTTACAATCTTGTGAACAACCTTCTTGATAATGCGATCAAATATTCACCCGATGCACCGGATATAACAATCCGGACCAGGAATAACGGGAAAGGTATATATTTGTCTGTTGAGGATAGGGGGATCGGAATGTCCAAAAGTGTTCAGAGCAGGATATTTGAAAGGTTCTACAGGAAACAATCCGGAAATGTTCATGACGTTAAGGGATTCGGACTTGGCCTGAACTATGCTCAGTCCATTGTCAATGCACACAGGGGCAGTATAACCGTTCACAGCGAACCCGGTAAGGGAAGCCGGTTTGAAGTTTTTTTACCATATAACTGGGAGACAATAAAATGACCGGAAAAACTATAAAGATATTTCTTGTTGAAGACGATCTGAGCTTCGGATCGGTACTGAAATCTTACCTCGAGCTGAACGACTTTACTGTTGACTGGGTGGATGACGGGAAATATGCTGTAGACCATTACAGAAAGGGAGTTTTCGATATCTGTATCCTCGATGTTATGCTACCGCACGTTGACGGATTCACAATCGCCAATGAGATAAGGCAGATCAATAGTCTGGTTCCCATTATTTTCCTTACGGCAAAAAAGATGAAGGACGATGTATTGAAGGGTTATGGCGTGGGGGGCGATGATTATATCACCAAACCGTTTGACACGGACATACTTCTTGCCAAGTTGCGTGCCATACTGGCCAGACGCGATTTCCAGAGCGGAACGAAAGATATTTATGAGATTGGAAAATTTATTTTCAATTCCAGGCTGAGGACACTTACTGCCGGTGATGATGAGAAGAAGCTTTCTCCAAAGGAAGCTCAGCTGCTTGAACTACTGGCATTGAATCCCAATGAACTGATAAGCAGGGAAGTGGCACTCAAAAAAATATGGGGGAATGATGATTATTTTACAGCCAGGAGCATGGATGTCTATATTACAAAACTCCGGAAATTCCTTTCGGATGATCCAAGACTCAATATCAAGAATATTCACGGATCAGGTTTCCAGCTGATTGTCAGCGAGGAATGAACCTAATGCTTTCCTTGTTAAAATAATGCTATTTTTGCGGAAACTGAAAGTCAGTGAGAGGCAGATTATTTTTTTATACTTTTCTGGTAATAATTTCCAGCCTTGTTTCATGTCGTGTTAACAGGCCGGCAGTTAGTCCTCCTTCCGGCAACAGACCTGGTGTACAGGATTATATAGACCGTTATAAAGATCTGGCCGTAAGCGAAATGAAACGGTCAGGAGTTCCTGCAAGCATTACACTTGCGCAGGGGATGATAGAATCTGATCATGGCCGGAGTACTCTGGCCCGCGAAGCAAACAATCATTTCGGGATCAAATGTCATGACGACTGGAGAGGCCCGAGTATAAGGCATAATGATGACAGGCGTAATGAATGTTTCAGAAAATATCCGAGACCTGAGGATTCTTTTATTGATCATTCTGATTTTCTCAGGAACAGGTCACGCTACAGTTCATTATTTGCTTTGCCGGTTACCGACTACAAGGGCTGGGCCAGAGGTCTCAAAAAAGCAGGTTATGCAACCAATCCGCATTACGCCGATATGCTGATAAGAAAAATCGAAGAAAATAACCTTCAGGCTTTCGATGTTTATTATGCTGAGTCCCCGTCAAAGCCTGCAACTAAACAGGTTCCTTCAGAAGAGATTAAGAAGGAGGTAAAAGTTCAACCTTCAATAAAAATCAGCAGCCCGGCTCAGGGAGAAGAAACAGCAACCAAACCGGTTATAAATGATAATTTTACAGTACGCCTGAACGCTCCGAGGGTGATGGAGAATAACCGGTTGCAATATATTGTTGTAGCAGAAGGAGAAACACTCGACATTATTGAAAGGGACTACAAGGTTTTCAAATGGGAGCTTCAGAGATTCAATGATCTAGGGGATGATTTTTCTCCGGCTCCCGGTCAGATACTTTATCTTCAGCCAAAACGTGATAAGGCTGAACGGGGAAAGGAAAGGCATACTTCAGTTGCCGGCGATACAATGCATTCCATATCACAGAAATATGGTGTTAAACTGAAGAAGCTTTATGAATACAACGGGATGGCAGAGGGAGAGGAGACTGTCAGCGGACAGGTTGTCTGGTTGCGGCAGGTCAAACCTGATGGTCAGAAAAATTAATTGTTGATCATTCCCGGTAATCCCGATCAGCCTATGGAAATTGTATAATCAGATACTTTAAATCCCCTCAGAAATTCAACAATATTCATCTTTTCCCGTCCCTCGAGCTGAAGCGTGATAATGTTTATGAATCCGTTGCCCGTGGAGATTTTCAGATAGTTTTTCCCGTCAGAAATTAAAGTTCCGGGACTTAACCGGTGAGATTCGGTAAAAGGCTGGCTTTCAAAAAGCTTGAAAGAAAGAGTTTTTTTGCTGTCAGTAAGGAAAGATCTGGCGCCGGGGTAAGGAGCTAGGCCTCTTATGAAATTATGAATTTTAATTGATTCATTATTCCAGTCAATGATACAGTCTTCAGGAAATAATTTAGGTGCTGTCCTGGGAGTTTCTCCCGGCTTAAGAAAAGCCGATTGCGGCTGTGGCAGAATATGATCTTCAAAGATGGCGGAGATTGTTTTTATTACAAGTCTTGCACCAAGCTTCATCAGCCTGTCATGGAGATCTCCCGCATTCTCGAACGGGTATATCTGAGTCCCATCCCTGAGAAGTATCTGTCCGGTATCTATCTTATCGTCGATAAAAAAAGTTGTTACACCAGTAAATGCTTCACCGTTAATTATTACATGATTAATTGGGGCTGCTCCCCGGTAATGAGGAAGCAGTGATGCATGAAGATTGATTGTCCCTGCCCTCGGGATTCTCCAGACTGCTTCAGGAAGCATACGGAATGCGACGACAATAAATAAGTCGGCATTCAGATCATTGAGAGACTGAATGAATTCCGGATCTTTGAGATTTGAGGGCTGGAGGACAGGAAGGCAGCTGTATTCCGCAAAGACCTTAACAGCTGATTTTGTTAATTTTCTTCCCCGGCCGGCCGGTTTATCGGGTGTTGTAACTACTGAAACAACATTGAAGCCATTCATCAGCAGTGCTCCCAGGGTGGATACTGCAAATTCAGGTGTTCCCATAAAAACTATCCTGAGATTTTCCATGATTGTCTTCAATGAAATATGAACTTAATGCCGGAAAGATCAGTCTTTCACAACATGTTTGTAACAGGTGAGATTATGTCCCATCTTATTTGCTTTTGTTTCGAGGTAGAACTGGTTATGTGGATTTGATTCAATAATAAGGGGGATTGTTTCAACTATTCTGATTCCATAGCCCTCGAGACCGGCTCTTTTTACCGGGTTGTTCGAGATGAGTTTTATTTTACCAAGCCCCAGTGCCCGCATTATACTGGCTCCCACTCCGTAATCCCTTTCATCTTCACCAAAACCAAGCTTAAGGTTTGCCTGGACGGTATCCATCCCTTCATCCTGAAGTCTGTATGCTTTGATTTTGTTGAAAAGTCCTATTCCCCGTCCTTCCTGACTAAGGTATATAACCACGCCTTTTCCTTCTTTTTCAACCATTTCCATTGCTTTATGAAGCTGTTGGCCGCAATCACATCTCAGTGACCCGAATATGTCGCCTGTAAAGCAGGAGGAATGTACCCTTACCAGAACAGGTTCATCCTGAGTCCATGATCCTTTTACAAGAGCTCCGTGTTCGAGTCCGTTGCTGTTTTGTCTGAAGGGGATGAAATCGAAATCGCCCCGGTCAGTAGGGAGCTTGACCCTTTCGCCCGTTTCTATTATTGTGTCCCTTTCAAGTTTATATTTGATCAGGTCGCTTATTGTAATAATTTTCGTGCCGAATTTTTTTCTCAGTTTTACCAGATCAGAAAGTCTTGCCATTGATCCGTCGTCGTTCATTATCTCAACAAGTGCTCCTCCCGGGTTAAGTCCGGCGAAACGTGTAAGGTCAACAACAGCTTCAGTATGCCCTGCTCTTCTGAGAACACCTTTTTCCTTGGCTTTCAGCGGAAAAATATGGCCCGGCCGTCCGAGGTCGGCAGGTAAGGTTGAAGGATCAACAAGGGCTCTGATAGTATTGGCGCGGTCTTTTGCTGAGACACCTGTGGTTGTATCCCTGTGGATCAGGTCGACTGATACGGTGAACTGGGTTTCATGAAGAGATGTATTATTACCAACCATGAGATTGAGGTCGAGCTCTTCGCATCTTTCTTCCGGAAGCGCCACACAGATAAGTCCGCGTCCGTGCTTTGCCATGAAGTTCACAATTTCAGGTGTGATAAGTTCAGCGGCACAGATAAAATCCCCTTCATTTTCACGATCCTCATCATCCACAACAATAAGAAGTCTTCCATTGCTGATATCTTCAATAGCCTCTTCAATAGTATTTAATTTGTAGTTACTCATAACTTTTGTTTATTACATCTGATTTTAATTTCTTCCCCTGAAAAACTATTCTGTAAATGAAGTCCCTGATCTTCCGGAAGAATTGAAGATACGTATCAACATTCATTATCATCGAATCATTTGAAGCCTTGTATGTAAGGAATACACCAATAGGCAAAAGAATGTAAGATGATGCCCACATACCGGCAAAGCTGCTTACCAGATCTTCTTCAACAAGCTTTTCTGCCGACATTGATATTACATACCAGATGACAAAGAAAAATATTGAAATGACTGTAGGAGTTCCCAGTCCGCCTTTCCTTACAATTGCTCCGAGAGGTGCACCAATGAAAAAGAAAACAAGGCAACCGAAAGGCAGGACTAGCTTTTTATGCCAGTCAACTTCATATCTTTTTACAAATCTTATCTGCATTTTCATTGTTTCGGAAGTCATTGAAAGAAAATTACCGGCTTCCTTTGCTTTTTCAAGAGCCTGGGCTACAACGACTTTCTTGTCATAGTTCCTGAGATTGCTGTAGAGTGAGTTGGGATTGAAAGAAAGTGAATCCTTACCGGGTTTTTCTGTATCGCCATCGGTGTATGATGTCATATTTCTTTCTGTGAAGACCCTTGTATCCCTGAATTCTGAGAACTGCTGGTTATATTTTGTATTGTATTCAGTGTTCAGGGAATCGACATAGTAAGAGAGCTGAGACAGGTTAAGCATCCATGAAGTGGATCTGAACAGGTCGTCGCTGCTTCGTTCGAGGTCAAATCCCGAGAGAGAAATGACAACTGTTTGTTCTTTGAATTCGTCTTTACGGGAGGGGAATTTCCGTTCATCAGCGGCAACATTTTTTTCTTCAATCTCATTATAGCTTTTCCCGTTATAGAGGGTCATTATCATAGCGGTCTCGTCGGGGGTGATTTTCATATACCCCGAGTCGGCTGTTGTAACTGAATTATTTCCTTTTTTATCGCGATGATCATATATAATGAGTCCGTCGAGCCGGTTGGTTAACGGATCCTTGGAAGTGATCTTAATGCTGAAGCCATCAATATCGTTATTGAATGATCCTGCCTGAAGGTTTATATCCGGTCGTTTACGCCGGATATCATACAGCAGCATTCTGGCCTGGCGGTTAGAGTATGGGAGGACATAGTTTGAGAAGAGGAAGGAGACCAATACAAGTAATCCAATAAGTACCATCAGGGGTCTCATGATTCGCATAAGAGGAATTCCTGATGATTTTAGTGCAGTAAGTTCGTTGAATTCGCCCATATTTCCGAAAGTCATCAGTGCGGCAAGCAGTATTGCGAGGGGTAGGGCAGTGGGGACGAAAGAGAGTGCAAACTGGAAAAGCAGTTCGGCAAGTATCTCAAAGTTAAGGCCTTTCCCGGCCAGTTCATCCACATACATCCACAGGAATTGCAACAACAGTATTATAAGCACAATGCAGAATGTGAGTATAAGAGGACCAATGAATGATTTTAGTACGAACTTGTCGACTTTTTTCATCAGTATATAATTTTTATTTCAATGGTCTGATGGAACCCACAT
>CAZWUB010000175.1:3296-7519 GCA_964637415.1 uncultured Rikenellaceae bacterium | reverse complement strand
AAGATACGGCTTATTTGACAATAATCAAAACGGGAAAAGTTAAAGTTTACTTAAATTCCAGATACCATTTCACCTTCTTCACCTTTGCAGAATCAAGTAATCCATTCTCCGCCAATTCATCTATATCAGCAATTTTCCCGTTCAATTCCCTGTATTTCAGAATTGCTGTCACTTCATATCTTTCAAAATACGGCAACCTGATAAGCTGCCTGAAATCGGCCTGATTGATATTAATTTTCCTCACATCATGCGGATCTACCTTCAGCCTTCCCGAAACAAGATCCCAGGTCTCCTCCGGCAGTCCGTATACCTCCTTTAACTGGCTTACATCCGCATAACCTCCAAGCAGATTCCTGTACCTGACTATCCTGGCCGACAGTACAGGACCCAGTCCGGGAAGAGACTCCAGAGCTGCAGAATCGCATTTATTAAGGTCAAGTATCTTTGCAGGTTTGATTGTCTTTCCTGCCGGGGACTTCTGAGGGGGAGTGATGTCACTTATATGAGGATTGCTGTCAGCAAATGAAATAGTATTATCAACCGGAATAATTTCAATATCAATCTTCCGGTTCGGGACTATAAACCTTATTCCGGCAACGGCTGCAATAATCAGAAGAAGTATAAATGTTGATCTTCTTTCGCGCCGTGTATACCCAAACCAATCCTTCAGGAGGACGAGGTAATTTTTTTTCATTTGCATGCAGTAAGACAAATGCAATTTATGAAAATACAAGGATATAATAATTGTTTCCCTGGTATTTTTTTACCTGAAAATTGTGCATAAGGGATTATTACTCCGATCCGGATTAATACGGCAGATAAAAATTATCTGATGATGAAATAATGAGATTAATAAGATATCAGAACGGGTATCCGATACCTACAACAAAAGTGAAGATCCTGCCACCCTTCGTTTTATCTGAATAATCTGACCAGTCTGTAATCCATCTCGACCCGGCCATAAGGCTGGGATCCCTTAATTTTATACCGAAATCACTTCTTATCAGAACAAAATCAAGATCAAACCTCAACCCGAAACCTGTACCTACAGCCAGATCGGACAGGACATTCTTAAACCGGAACTGTGAACCTGCCTGTGAATTATCATTATATGACCATATATTACCGGCATCGAGGAAAACAGCGCTCCCCAGTATCCAGAACAGCTTGAATCTGTACTCAATATTTGCCTCAAGCTTTATATCTCCTGTCTGGTTAAGGAAGTTGGTACGGTCAGGTACAAATGAACCCGGACCCAGTGTCCTGACCTGCCAGGCTCTTATTCCGTTTGCCCCGCCTCCGAAATATTGCTTTTCAAAAGGCACAGCCTGTGAATTGCCGTAGGGTATACCCGCCCCGACAAATCCTCTGAATACCGCTGAACTGACATCATTAATTATCAAATTATAACGCAGATCAATGTCTGCTCTGAAATATTGAGCAAACGGCTGTCTGAAGATCCTGTAACTTCCTTCCGTTTTTTTAAGTCCGGCAACATTGCTGATAAGGCTGAGCATATTACCCGATGTTTCGGCATTTAACCTTATAAACCAATAATCTTTTGATTTCCTGATCGTTTGATTGCTGTATATAAATGAGTAGCTGCTTCCAAGGATAGTGACATCCCTGTAACTGTATGCCAGATAAGAAGATGATTCTATTATCTCCATGAAAGCCGGATCAATAGTATCCAGTTTGACTATATTGAGCTGTAATGGGTTGACTATATGTGTCGTATAGGAATTGCCAATCCAGTTGTACCCGAATGTGGCATTTGCCATTTTGCGTGTATAAAATGGCAGCTTCTGATAGTTGTATGCGGCAAGCAGGGTTGTTGTGGGATTATATTTCTTTATAAATCCTTCTGTTTTTATGAACGGCAAAAGGAATTTAGGGAATCTGAGGCTTGTCTCCGCACCATATTCCACCGAATGCATAATGCTGTCCTGTGACAGTGTTTCGTAAGCTCCCTTCAGCTTAAGGTTGAAAAGCTCGGCTCCCCTGAAAAGATTTTTATGCTGATAGACCAGGTTCAGTGCACCACCCAACCCGTCAGAATGAGTTCCTTCAACTTCAACCTTATATGATTGCTGACTGAGAAGGGTTAGCTGAATATTACAATCAAGCTCCAGCTCCTCACCTTCCCTGTATACTTCTGCCGGAACTTCGGAATAAAATATGTTAACAAGGCGGAAGGTCTTTAATCCAAGCAGATGCGACTGTGTCTGATCTGTATTTGTAACACTGAAGCGGGACCCTGATTTAAGGTACAACGACTGAATAATAAGATCCAGCTTGATCTCCGGCTTTATTCCCGGTGAAATTATGTAAAAGCCTTCATAAAAAGTTGTATCAAGGCTGTTTCTGTAAGCCTCTCCACCTTCAAGAGCATCCCTGGGAACAAAATCGGGATAGATATAGACATTTCTTATTTTATAAATAGAATGAGGAACTTCGGTTTTATTGTTTCCAATATCTGTTCTTATGAATTTCCTCACTCCGTAATAAATATCAACTTCCCTGTTGCCTATAGTACTGTCCACCCTGAAATAGATATGGTCTCCTGAGAATCCATAAAAACCACGGTCCTTGATGAACCGTTCAAACCGTGTTTGTTCAGCCTGAAGGATATCAATGTCAATGGGCTTACCTCTTGTGATGAGACAATTTACGGAATCAAAATAATACCACTGCCCAATAAGCGTATCAGCAAACTCGTAATAGAGATTCCGTATCGTATATGGCGCTTTAAGATTCACATTATAAAACACTTCGGTTTTTTGCCTTGCCGTTCTGACAGTATCTTTTACACCCGAGTCAAAATATCCTTTTGAAGCAATATATGACTGCATCTGATCAACTGATTTTACAGTGGAATATGGATCGTAAACAGCCGGCTCCTCCCCTATTTTTCTTAACCACGAATGCGGCCATTTTTCCTTGCTTGTATTGGAGAGATTATATAACCCCAGATGGAATCTGACTCCAAAGATCCTCTTGTTTGGTTTCTGCTTAATAAGGGGTTCAAGATCACCTCTGCTTATCCCTTCCTTATTTATTGCTATGTGATTTTTATCGAGAAGCGTTTCATCCTGAGGCACATATTTCGTGGGATTACAGGACGAAAAAAGCAGCATCAGAATGAAAAAAGGTAAAAAAAATCTCTCAGTACAAATATTTTTATTTGATATATATTTTTCCAAATTTTGTATAATAATGTGACACAAATATATCAATTATAATATTTTACCTGATAATTACCCAAAACAATGTTAAGCAGGAATAAAATAAATTATTTCATATCTCTTCAGAAGAAGAAGATAAGGGAAGAAGAAAAGCTTTTTGTGATAGAAGGAGATAAACTTGTAAAGGAGTTCCTGAAAGCAAAACAGCCTGTCGAAACATTGGTAGCCAAGCCTGAATTCCTCAATTCACTCCCTCTGGTTCATAAACAGAATATTGGTGAGATCATTCCCGCAAGCTATGACGATCTGAAAAAGATAAGTTCACTTAAGACCCCGCATAATGCACTGGCAGTGGTGAGGATGCCTGAAATCAGAATTGATCCTGATGATATAAAAAAAGGCCTTTCTGTGGCGCTCGATTTTGTTCAGGATCCGGGGAACCTTGGTACTATTATCAGGGCAGCAGGGTGGTTCGGAATAAAGAATATTTACTGTTCCGAAAACTGTGTTGATGTTTATAATCCTAAAGTCATCCAGGCAAGCATGGGTGCAATACTCAATGTACAGGTATGCTATACGGATCTCAGGGTGATCTTTAAGTCAGCATTGAAAGATGAAATAAAAATTTATGGTGCAATGCTTGAGGGGGATTCAATTTATTCCCATAAGCTTGGGAAGACCGGTATTATTTTCCTTGGAAATGAATCGAAGGGCATTTCCGGGGAGCTTGTACCATTCATTACCGACAGGATAATGATCCCGAGGATCAGCGACACAGGAAATGAAATTGACTCATTGAATGTAAGCATGGCTGCATCGGTGATATTTTCGGAGTTTACGAGAAGCCGGGGAAGAGAGGGCTAGGGGCGCAGGGCGCAGGGCGCAGGGCGCAGGGCGCAGAGCTGAGGGCAGGAAGGAGGAGTGAGGAGTAAGGGGTGAGGAGTGAGGGGTGAGGGAAAGGTGTACTCCGTGGTTAACAACACTGTAACGAATTCATTCCGCGGATTTCCTGGCCAGAGCTTCAGCAGCAAGCATCCC
>CAZWUB010000175.1:0-3286 GCA_964637415.1 uncultured Rikenellaceae bacterium | reverse complement strand
AGAGAGAGGGGGAGAAAGTGGCGCGTCAGGACTCCCCTCCTGGGAGAGCCTGTCCCGCGCAGCGGGAGGATGGGGGTGGGTTAGTGTTTTACGAGGAGATAAGGAGAGAGGGAGCAGGATGACTTAGAGACGAAGGGACGAAGAGACAGGAGGGAAAAACTCCGTGAAAACCTCCGTGAAAACTCCGTGAACTCCGTGGTTAACAACAATGTAACGGGTTCATTCCCCGGACTTCCTGGCCAGAGCTTCAGCAGCAAGCATACCATCAACAGCTGAAGAGACTATCCCTCCGGCATAGCCCGCGCCTTCACCACAGGGGTAGAGCCCGCTGATCTCAACATGCTCCAGTGTATCCGGATTCCTGGGTATCCTGACCGGGGAAGATGTACGCGACTCCACTCCAAGCACCACAGCATCATTAGTAAGATAACCCTTCATTATATTCCCGAACTGCCTGAACCCTGCCCTCAACCTTCCTGCAATGAAATCTGGAAGCCATTCATGAATGGGTGATGATGTAATCCCGGGAAAATAAGAAGCTTTCGGCAATGATGACGAGACTCTTCCGTTAACAAAATCAATCAGCCTCTGGGCAGGTGCCCTTTGTGTCCTTCCGCCTTCAATCCATGCATTTCGTTCAAGTTCCTTCCGGAATAACAGTCCGGACATAACCCCGGAACCGGAATATGCGGCAGAATCTTCAGGCCTTATCTCAACAACAATCCCGGAATTGGCATAAGGTGAATTGCGACCTGATGGTGACATTCCGTTCACAACAATTTCCTCCTGAGCTGTAGCTGATGGGACAATAAATCCTCCCGGACACATGCAGAAAGAGTAAACTCCTCTTCCTTCAACCTGCCTTACAAGATTATAAGATGCTGCAGGAAGAAATTCTCCCCTGGAATTACCATGGTACTGGATCCTGTCAATGAGCTCCTGGGGATGTTCTACCCTCACGCCCATTGCAAAAGGCTTCACCTCAAGCCTTATTTTATTGTCATTCAGTATATTATAAATATCTGTCGAAGAGTGTCCTGTGGCAAGAATGACATCTGAAGAAAAATACTTTTCACTTCCTGATACATTTAATCCCTTAATCTGTTTGCCATCAGTTAAAAGATCTGTTACCCTTTTTTCAAGAAGGATAATTCCGCCTGCATCAATAATAGAATTCCTGATATTATTTATTATCGCAGGAAGCTTATCGGTTCCCAGGTGAGGGTGGGATTCGTACAGAATGTTTTCCGGCGCCCCGTGAAAAACAAGAAGTTCAAGTACCCTGGAATTATCGCCACGTTTTTTTGAACGGGTATAAAGCTTTCCGTCTGAGAACGTTCCGGCGCCTCCAATCCCGAAACAATAATTACTGTCCGGATCAACAATCTGATTCCTGGTTATCCCTGCTATATCTCTTTTACGCGGAGAAATATCCCTGCCTCTTTCAATGATAACCGGTTTTAATCCAAGTTCAATAAGACGAAGCGCTGCAAACAAACCTGCCGGTCCGGCGCCTGTAATCAGTACTTCTTTCTTACCCGAAACATTCACCGGATTGAAAGGCTTTATCAAGGGGTTGGACGGTTGCTCATTCGTAAAAACTTCAACTGAAAGAATGACCCTTATATCCTTTTTCCTGGCATCGACCGAACGTTTTATAATCCTTACTGATGATATATCCCGGGGATCAATCTTAGCCAGCCGTCCGGAAAACCTGATTATTGTTCCGTTATCGGCTGCCTGTCCGGGATCCAGATTAAGCTGAACCAGCTTTGACATTATTATTCAAAATGAAAGGCAAGAATCCACATCTGCGACTTCATCTTATCAATTGCATTCCTGAATTCAGGATAATTCGATCTTCGCTCGTCTGCAACAATGTTTACCAGTCCGTTCGACATCTTGAGTTCAACTGATAATTTGAAATATCTCAGGTAAAAATCGAGACCGGCGCCTGTTTCATAGTAAAGATCCGGTCGTTTAAGACGAATGTATACGGGCTTTTCGTCATCAAATTCCTTTTTGGCAGCCAGGTCATAGCGGAAATTGAAGCCACCAATAACATAAGGTCTTACATTATTGAGCCTGTCTCCCTTAAATTTAAGAAGAAGGGGGAATTCGAGAAAAGATGATTCAATCCTTTGCTGCTCGTTGTAAAGGACCGGATCTTCACCCGGGATTTCTGACAATTTATAATATCTCACATTTCTCTGCCCGAATGACACTCCCGGCAGAAATCTTATATCCCAGTACCTTCCGGGTCTCAGATTTGTAATTATCTGGATATTTATTCCCGGATTCAGTCTGCTTACCTCCGGGTAGATTGAATCAGTCTCAAGATAATCCTGCGATGGTGTGATCCTGAAATCCATAGTGTTAAATCCGAGACTGAAGCCGAAGTGAATAGGCTTTTCATCATACCAGGATTCATTTTTAGGTTTCTGCTTCTGAGCTGAAACACTTAGACTGATCAACAGGAAAGCAAAAATAAAGTATTTATGTAGGATACCTTTTTTCAAACCAGGCTGATTGTTTATAGGCTTCACAAGATAATAAACTGCTTTAAATATCAATTATTGTATTTAATATTTACGACCTGTATAAATACTTACTACCCCGCCTGTAAGTTTCTTCTGTCTGGCTGAGGTGAACCCGGCCTTCTCAAGAAGTTCAATAAATCTCTCATTATCCGGAAATTGCATAACGGATTCAGGGAGATATCTGTATGCATAATCACTTTTCGAAATAATTTTCCCGATAAGCGGAAGTATTTTCAGAAAATAAAAATTATAAAATTGCTTAAACGGAGCATGTGATGGTTTGGAAAATTCAAGAACCATTATGATTCCTCCGGATTTAAGTATTCTGGCCATTTCCGAAAGCCCCTTGAGCGGATCAGTAAAATTCCTTACCCCGAAGGCCACCATTGCAACATCGAAGGTTCCGTCAGAAAAAATAATATTTTCCGAATCACATTCAACAAGGTCTATTTTATCCTGAAGCATTCTTTTTCTGAGCTTCTCCCTTCCGGCTTCAAGCATCTTCCCGGAAATATCGATACCGGTAATATGATCAGGGTTCAGTTTCAGTGCAGCAATGGCAAGGTCACCTGTTCCTGTTGCAACATCGAGGATTTTTTCAGGGTGAGGATTCAGTAATGATATTTCGCGGATTGCTGTTTTTCGCCAGCATCTGTCAATGCCGAATGACAGGAAATGATTGAGAAAATCGTAGCGTGGGGCAATGGAATCAAACATTGGACCTGTATTGGTCCTGCTGTTATTGT
>CAZWUB010000174.1:0-7625 GCA_964637415.1 uncultured Rikenellaceae bacterium | reverse complement strand
GGATGTTTTGGTGCAGTTTCTCCGTTTCTCAGGAATACGAATCCCCAGGGAAGAGTTGTTTCAACACCATATATCTCAGAATTCATCAGGTTTCCCATCCTGATAAAAAATCCTGCAAGTGCAACAACAATTGCAATCCTGTCGATAGCCCAGGTATAATCTTTTTTCTCCTTACGGACAAAGAGCCATATTGCAAGTAAGATCCCGATTGCTGCTCCATGGCTTGCCAGTCCGCCATGCCATATTTTAAGTATTTCACCCGGATGGGAAAGGTAATATCCGGGTTCATAGAATAGGCAATGGCCAAGTCTTGCCCCGGCAATAACTCCGATAGCCATATAAATTGTGAGTCTGTCAAGGGAGGCATCGGGAAGATTTTCGTTTTTGAAGATCTTATGCATGATAATATACCCGAAGAGGAAGCCTGATGCAAAAAGCAGTCCGTACCATCTGATTGCGAATGATCCAATCCGGAAAATTTCAGGATTTACATCCCAGGGAATAACAAGTAAGTTCATAGAAATGGGTTCTGATGAGGTTCAAAGGTAAGAAAAAGTACTTAAAGTAAGTTCAGATCCGGGAAGCCTAAAGTTTTTTATACAGATAGGATCGTAAAAAAAATGATGTAAGTTTGTAAACTCGATAACCATGATTGATATGACCATTCAGAGCATCTTCCGGCGGTTTTTGATCCTGTTATCAGGATTTATTCTGGCAGCGGGATGTGCAAAGATCAGCTCTCCGACGGGAGGACCCAAGGATAAAGAGCCCCCCGTAATATTGAAGAGTGTTCCCCTGAACGGTTCCAGAAATTTTAAAGGCAAAAAAATTGTTGTCACCTTTAATGAATATATTGCTCTTGACAACATTAATGAAAAATTCATGGTTTCACCCCCTATGGAAAATAAGCCGGTGATACTGGTCAGGGGGAAGAACATTGTAATTGAGTATGAAGAAGAACTGAGGGACAGTACCACATATACTTTCTATTTCCAGGATGCGGTACGTGATCTCAATGAAGGTAATCCCATCAGCAATTACCAGTTTGTATTTTCAACAGGACCGGTAATTGACTCACTTTCGGTGACCGGTAATATTTTTAAGGCTTCAGACCTTAATCCTCCTGAGGCAACACTTGCAATGCTTTATATTGAACATGAAGATTCGGCTTTTTCAAAGCGTCTTCCTTCGTACATTGCAATGGCTGATGAAAACGGATATTTCAGGATAGATAATGTAAGCGCGCGTGAATACAGGCTCTATGCCCTGAAAGACGCTGATAACAGCAAGAATTTCAATCTTGCCGATGAGGAGATAGCCTTTCTCGATTCCACTATCCGCGTCACTCCCGAAAAGAACTGGCTGCCGGTTGTTGTTGATTCATTAATGCCAAAGCCCAGGGATCCCAAAGCAGCGGATACAATAGTTCTGCAGGGCGACTACAGGTTATACCTCTTCCAGCACCAGAAAAAACTGCATTATCTTACTTCTTCATCGAGAAATCTGGCATATAAGCTTAACTACACACTTTCACTTCCTCCTGATTCCCTTGGATTTCATTTCTCGATACCTGATACCGGACCGGATTCATGGTTTATTGAAAGGAACAGGACAAATGATTCGATCCAGGTATGGATAACTGACAGTGCACTTTATAAGCAACAGATAATTAAATCTGTAATAAATTATCCTTTTACAGACAGTGCAGGGATAACTGCTCTGAAGGAAGATACAATAAGTATGAGATTCATGACTCCACGTGCTACCCGCGGGAAAGTTAAGCCCACTCCTTATAAATTCACATCAAACGTAACGTCAGGAGCGCTGAAGCCCGGAGAGCAGATTGTATTTCTTTCACAAACACCTTTCCGCAATCCGGATACTTCAAAGATATGGCTTTATGAAGTTGAAGAAAATGAGAGGATCAGGGTCCCTTATAACCTGAACAGGGACAGTACAAATTCATGCCGGATGACACTTACAGGGAAGCTGGCAATGAATAAAAACTATATTTTTATAGCCGATTCAGCATCTTTCGGAAATATTTACGGAGAGCAATCGGATTCGACAGGAATAAGGTTTGCAGTTAAAAATGAGGAAGCTTATGGTAAGCTTGTCCTGAATATTTCAAATTATGAAGGCAACCGCATTATCCAGCTTTTAACAGTTGAAGGCGAAAAGGTAATTAAGGAAGTGAAAATGGAGAAGGATGGCAAGGTTGAATTCCCCTTGCTTGACAAAGGAGCATACAGGGTACGTGTCATTTATGATTTCAATAATGATGGAAAGTGGACAACCGGAGATTTCAGCGTCGGGCGTCAGCCCGAACCGGTATCTTACATGCCGGTGGAAGTTGATATAAAGGAGAACTGGGTCCGTGACTATAACTGGGATCTCGGCGAAAAAAATGTGAAGAAACTTAAGATCAAGCCCTCTGCGGGCAGCAGGGCAGGAAGGTAAAACATATAAATAACTGAAATATGAAGGAAATCGTAGCCGGAGTAGATATTGGCGGCACCAATACAGTTTATGGTCTGGTTGACAGAACAGGAAATGTTGTTGCTGAAAGCAGTCTGAAAACAACTGATTATCCTGAGATAGCTGACTTTGTTACTGCATTGGTAGCGGCAATAAATAAGTTATTGTCTTCGGGGCAGTATAAACTATTGGGTATCGGTATCGGAGCTCCGAATGCGAATTATCATAAGGGAACGATTGAGCTTGCTCCCAATCTTGCCTGGAAAGGGATAGTTCCTCTTGCTGATCTCATCAGGAAGAAGATAGATGTGCTTGTTATTGTTACAAACGATGCAAATGCTGCAGCCATGGGTGAGATGATCTTCGGTGGCGCAAAAAACATGAAGGATTTCATAGTTCTGACCCTTGGTACAGGGCTTGGCAGCGGAATTGTAATTAATGGTCAGATGGTTTACGGCCATACCGGATTTGCAGGCGAGCTGGGTCATACCACCGTTGTACAGGGAGGAAGGGCATGCGGCTGCGGAAGGAAGGGATGCTTCGAGACCTATGCATCTGCCTCAGGCCTGGTAAGGACTGTCCTTCTGTTATTAAGCGAAATGAGGGAGGATAGTATCCTTAGAGATATCCCTCCGTCGGAACTTACATCGAAAAAAATTGCTGAGGCTGCTGTAAAAAAAGATCCTGTAGCAATCAAAGCAATGGATTATACAGCCGAAAAGCTTGCTTTCGGTATTTATAATGCAATAGGATTTTCAAGTCCCGAAGCCGTTTTTCTGTTCGGAGGACTTGCAAATGCAGGTGAAATGCTTTTTGAACCTGTAAGGAAATATGTTGACATGAATGTTCAGCCTATTTTCAGGGGAACAGTTAAAATATTACCTTCAGGAATTCCTGAGAGCAATGCTGCTGTAATGGGTGCAGCGGCACTGATCTGGAACGAAATTCCAGCTTAGGGATGAAACCCTTTGCGCCCTTTGCGTAACCCTTTGCGCCCTTTGCGGTTAAGGAAAAATTGTTGTTTAACCACAAAGAGCACAAAGTTCACACGAAGAGCACAAAGGGATATCGTAACTTATGAAAATTTTTGGAGCAAAGAGATTAAATCTGAAAAGAGCAGAATGAATCAATTTTTGTTATATTTTGTAATGGTTATTCAGATAACCTATAATAGTCAGACAATGAAAACGCTTGAAGTTAAAAAACTGGAGTTCGGCAGTGAATATCCCGGGCTCAATGAAATTTCCCGGAAGCTTGATAGTCAGGTTGAGAGGCAGCATATTAATGTACTGAACTGGGATGATTATGATTATAAACCGGAAACTGATTTCGCAATTGCCTATACCGATAAGGAAGTTTTGCTGAAGTATTATATAAAGGAGAAATATTTCAAGGCTGAAAAGACAGAAGCGAATCAGATGGTTTGCGAAGATAGCTGTGTTGAGTTTTTTGTTTCCCCTGCCGACGACGGGATATATTATAACTTTGAGTTTAACGGCATCGGGACCTGTCTGCTTGGGACCGGTACCGGCAGGCATAACAGTTCCAGGGTCGATCCTTCAGTAATATCAAAAATAAGAAGGATAACATCGGTTGGGGATGATCCTGTAAAGGAAAGGGAAGGTGATTTTTCATGGACAATAACAATGGCTATCCCATTTGATGTGTTCTTCAGGCATGAGGTGAAGGATCTGAAGGGTAAGGTTTTCAGGGCTAATTTTTACAAATGCGGAGATATGCTTTCAGTGCCGCATTATGTTACATGGAATCCTGTCGGGACACCCAAACCGGATTATCATCAGCCGGAATATTTCGGGTTACTGAAGTTCATGTAAATCCATCTCTACCCCTAAATCCCCCAAGGGGGACTTAAGTCTTCGGTATTTTAAGCCCCCCTGGGGGATTGGGGGTTAAAGCCCCGAGGGGTAGAGATAAAGAGGAAATTTTTAATCGATACTTAATAGAAAGATTAACGAATAGAATAATAAGTTTAACATTAACTAAATTATCATGTTAAAGGGTAATGCAATTATCGGACAATCGGGCGGACCTACTTCAGTTATAAATTCAAGTCTGGCCGGAGTTATTGAGGCTGGTTCATTATCGTCGAATATTGAAGGGATCTGGGGGATGCAGTATGGCATTGAAGGATTCATGCAGGAGATGATGTATGATCTTGGCAATCAGTCATCGCATGTTCTTAAGGGATTAAGGAGTACTCCCTCTTCGGCACTCGGATCATCGAGGCATAAGGTTAAGGAAGAGGATATGCCACGGATACTGGAAGTACTGAAAAAATATGATATCCGGTATTTCTTTCTTATCGGGGGTAATGATACAATGGATACTGTCAACAGGGTTGAGGCGTATTGCCGGGCAATGAAGTATGAACTGGTCGGTGTAGGTATCCCGAAGACTGTTGATAATGATCTTTTCGGAACTGATCATACTCCGGGATTTGCTTCAGCGGCAAGATCCAATATTCTCAATGTGATGCAGGCAGGTGTTCTTGCCCGTGACATGCAGAAGGTTGATAAATTTGTCATTTATCAGACTATAGGCAGGGACGCCGGCTGGCTGGCTGCTGCAACAGCTCTTGCAAAGAAAGATCCTGATGATGCACCCCATCTGATATATACTCCTGAATTCAGCTTCGACAGGGATAAATTCCTGACCGATGTAGATAAATGTATCAAGGATTACGGATGGGTATCAGTTGTATGCGGCGAAGGATTGAAATATGCCGATGGAACTCCCGTAAGCGCATCAGTTGCAAAGGATAAATTCAATAATATCGAATTCGGTGCTATGGGTGGGACAAGTGTCGGCCTTAATTTACACAGGATGATAGCTGATACATTCGGATACAGGGGTGAGTTCCAGATCACCGAATCGCTTATAATGAGTGATCTTGTAAGAGCATCAGTTACCGATCTTGAGGAAGCATATCTGTGCGGTGTTGAAGCGGTAAAGCTTGCCAATAAGGGAGAATCGGGATATATGGTAAGTATCGAAAGAATGTCTGACGATCCCTATATGATAAGATTCGGCAAAGCTCCACTGAAAGATGTCGCTGTATCAGCCAAACCCATGCCGGAAGATTATTTTAATGAAGCCGGAAATTTTGTATCCCGGGAATTCTATGAATATATGAATCCTCTTGCAGGTGATCTGCCGGAATTCATAAGGCTTGAAAAGAAAATGGTAAATCGTAAATAAAATATATTATGGCAAATAAATTCAACAAAGTTGTTCTTTCAATCAATGCCCATCCCGATGATGCTGAGGCATGGAATGCAGGGGTTCTTAAACTGTTAAAAGACAAAGGATATAAAATTGTAATAGCAACAATGACAGGAGGAGACCTGGGCGGTTGCAATATGGATATGCAGGAAACTGCCAGGGTTCGCTTCGAAGAAGCCAAAAAAGCCGCGGCTGTCCTTGATGCCGAATATTATACTCTGGGAGGTGTGGATGGTTTTCTGTTCGATTCAAAAGAAGTGAGACTGAAAACTATCTCACTGATGAGGAAAGTAAGGGCAGGGATCGTATTTACACATCTTCCGAATGATTATCATACTGATCACAGAACAACGGCCAATATTGTGGAAGCCGCTGCTATGGTTGCTTCACTCGATCCGGTTCCCGTAGAAGAGAAACCACTTGATGTGACTCCGCTCCTTTATCACTCTTCTCCTCTTACATTATCGGATCCTCTGGGATCACAGATCAACCCTCCTCATTTCTATGTCGATATAACCTCGGTTATTGAAACAAAGAAAGAGATGTTATCGTATCATATCTCCCAGATAGACCTTATGAAACACATGCATAAGATTGATGATTTCTTCGGATATGTCCTTGAAGGTAACAGGAGTTACGGTAAAATGGCAGGTGTTGATTATGCGGAGGTTTACTGGCAGCATCTCGGAGGCGGTTTCCAGAAAGATCCCCAGATACAGGAAGATCTTGCCGGTTTTCTTATAAAAAAAGTATAACTTTAATCAATCAAATAAGCACATTATGAACCTTAAAGAAGACAAATATTCAAAGTATGCCCTTGTCAGGGAGATGCTCGAAACACCAGGGATCATCAGTTCTTTCAATCCCGGGGTATCCGAAAGATTTGTTAATCCCGTCAAATCAAAAAAAGGATTATTCCTTACAGGAGAAGGAAGCAGCAGAATATTTCCTGCCAAAAGAGCAATTTATGCAACAATGAAATACGGGTTCAAATCACCTGTCATTACTGAAGGATGCACTCAGGCAATGGAATATGATCTGAAGGATCTTGCAGTTTTTGCCGCTTCGAATTCAGGCCAGACAAAAGAGGTGATAAGGATGGTTCTTGACCTTAAAAATAAGAACCATGATACAATCTTCGGACTGACAGCAAACAAAAATACAAAGCTCCAGGAGTTTGCCAATGATACTCATGTTCTTTCGTGCGGAAAGGAAGATGCTGTTGCTGCAACAAAATCGGTTATCGAACAGGGCCTTTTCTATGATTCCCTTCTGAGAAACCTGCATGGTGTTAAAATGACAGGACTTGATGAGGTTGCAGACAAAGTTCAACAGGTTCTTACCGCCCCGGTCGACAGTGAGATTACAGATACAATAAAAAAAGCCGATCTTGTTTATTTTGCCGGAAGGGACAATGGTGTGGCCGGTGAGCTGGCACTGAAAACAAACGAGATTACCAGGAAAAAATCTGATTTTCTCGAAGGTACATTTGCACTTCATGGCATTGAAGAAGTAATGGATAAAAAGGAAGTGCTTATCTGGATGGATCCCTTTGATGCCGATCAGGATAAATTCTATGAATGCCTTGTGAAAGGTGCGGGTATAAGTATAATAGCAGTATCAAAAAAGAAGACGATCTTCCCGACAATAATAATTCCTGATGGAGGGGAGTATTCCGAATATGTTCAGCTTGCTGCCGGATGGAATATACTTGTTGAAACAGGGATTGCCCTTGGTATTAACCTTGATAAACCGCAGAGAGCAAGGAAGGTCGGAAATGAGTATGTTGGGGAATAATATTTTATAACCATCGGTGATCACGAATAAGTAAGTGTAGATTAGTAATTTTATTACCCCCTTTCTTATTTCCCCCAGTGGGGGAAAAGATCACCTTCCCCCACTGG
>CAZWUB010000173.1:5263-7676 GCA_964637415.1 uncultured Rikenellaceae bacterium | reverse complement strand
AAGGCTGAATAGTTATCTCCGATAGAGAGGACCGGATTATCCGGATCTGCACCTGTGCCGTCCGCTCCACCAATATGAAATGACGGATTACCTGTCCTGGCCATTGCAGGCCTTGATTCATACCGGATATTCCGTTGGTTGCTTGCAGTTTTAAAAATGAAGTCAATGAGTGTAGTTGTAGGATTAGTAGTTTCAAATATTGCCCCGTTTTCATCATTTCTGTTCCTGAGTCTCAGTATCGAAGTACCGAACACATCACCATCCTGCCTCATTACCAATTCAGCTGTTGCCTTCACAGTACCAGAAGTGGCATCTCCGATTTTTATATGACCTGTGGAACTTTCAATTCTTCCTCTTACAATGTTATTAGCTCTGAACACCAGGTCTCGGTCATCTGTGGTACCGATGAAATTAGTGACGGGATCTGTCCCCGAATTCCCTGTTATATTCCAATCAGTATAGGTTGACCAGGAAGGCGCTGCGGTCCCACCATTAGATGTCAACACTTGTCCCGCGGTTCCGTTAGCGAGCATCGCTGTAGTATTTGCTGCTGACTGATAAGGTATTGATCCGCCCAGACCACCTGCAAGATTTGTTGCTGTACCTGCATTAGTTGCATTAACAGCATTGGTAGCGTTTGTTGCACTTGAGGCAGTACCTGAAAGATTTGCAGTTATTGTACCAGCTGAAAAATTCCCGCTGCCATCTCTTTCCACAATAGTTCCCGCTGTGTTTAATGAAGTGGCTGTGGTTGCGGAATTGGCCACCTTGCCGGAAGTCGATATAGTTGCCAGCTTGGTGTCAGCTATGCCTGCTGCTGCATCAATATCTGCATTAACTATCTGACCCCAGGTTGGATTGCCTGATCCTCCTCCATGCAATACTGTACCTGCTGGCCCCTGTCCCGAATAGTCTGCTGATGCAAGTACTGCCGCACTACTCCCAGTAACAAGACCCCTCGAATCATAGCTTATCTTTGTATTTGTTCCTGCTGTTATTGGAGCATTAGGTGTAACATAATCTGTTCCCGCTACTGCTGCCGATATAGTTGTTCCGTTTGATTTTACAATACCATTTATCGCTTTTACTAACGGATCTGTCTCTGTAGTAATTAATCCTGCTCCCGATAAGCTCTTATTGACCCATGAGGTACCGTCCCACTGTAATATATCATTATTCGCCTTTCCACTTATATTTACATTCGATAATCCATCTACAGTATGATTATGGCTTGATAAAGCTGCATCCGTAATTCCATAGCCTGCCAGTGTTGTCGGTTTGCCTGTTGTTATCTTTGTCCAGTCAAGATTGGGTATATCATTACTCAGGAGTGACCGGAAAGTCGGGGCTCCCGAAGCACCATCCGGTGATGCAAAAACTGTATTCTGAAGCTGGCTTGCCAGGGTTCCGGTAAGAACGCCTGCGGTTGTGACAGGTGAATTGGTTACTGTTATAAAGTCTGGCAGGGATAATCCTACCGATGTGACCGTACCTCCCAAACCACTCGCACTGAGTGTTGTCCCTGTCAGGCTCAGACCACTACCCAATGTGATCTCCTGTACAGGATTAGAGTCGCTGGAACTTCCCAATAATCTCCCCGTTGTACTTAAATTCTGTATCTTATTATATGTTACCGCATTGGCGGAAATTGTTGTGGCAAGTGATCCTGCTGACGTTGTTACATCTCCTGTTAGTGCCGGAAATCTACCGGCTGCCAGAGTTCCAGTCGCATTTGTACCTGACAGATCAACTGCACCTGCTGTTATCACCTGTCCGGACAACGATAAGTAATTCTGTCCTGCAAGAGTGACATCTCCGGTATTCGTACCTGATAAGTTCGTAGCTGATATTCCACCTGTGAAGACCTGCCCGGCTATATCCGCTTTACTGTCTATCTGTGTCTGTATCCCTGATGTAACGCCATTCAAAGTATTTAACTCATCATTATCAACTACCCCCGTCGATAGTTTTGTTGCATCTATCCCTGCCGATGCATCTACATCCGAATTAACTATTTGTCCCCATGAGGGATTGCCTGTTGCATTCCCATGCAATACTGATGACACAGTTCCCTGGTTTACATAGTCAGCTGATGCAAGAATGGCTGATGTTCCTCCTGTTACAAGACCTTTTAAGTCATAGCTTATCTTCGTATTGGTGCCTCCTGTTATTGCAGTGTTAGGTACTACATAATCTGTCCCCCCTACCGCTGATGATATCGTGGTACCATCAGATTTTACTATCCCGTCTATCGCCTTTACTACCGGATCCGTCTCTGTCGTAATTAATCCTGCTCCAGTTAAGCTCTTATTGACCCATGAGGTACCGTCCCATTGTAATATGTCATTATTCGCTTTACCACTTATATTTACATTCGATAATCCATCTACAGTATGATTATGGCTTGATAAAG
>CAZWUB010000173.1:3807-5163 GCA_964637415.1 uncultured Rikenellaceae bacterium | reverse complement strand
TGGTTACCGCATTATCCTGAAGCTCAGCCGTCCCTATTGCATTATCAAGCATCTCAGCATTGCCGATGGCATCATCAGCCATCTTTGAATTAGTCACTGCATCATTTGCTATATCATCGGTAATAATCAGTCCTGTCGACAGTAACCCGGTCCCACTGTTATGCACCACACCGGCCTGACTGAATGCAGCAAGTGTAATTGTGTTGTTTGAGTTACCTATTGTAACAGCTCCGGTTGAATTGCCTGTACCTATGTTTACAGGAAAATTTGAGTTATTGTTCAGACTGACCGGACCTCCCGAAATTGTCGCTCCGGCATTTCCCGTCAGCAATCCTGATGATGTTATTGCACCTGCGTCTGTTGTATAAATATTCCCGCTTGTCGTTACATCGTCTCCCGGATTGGTTGGAGAAAGTAAATTTCCGGTACGTGTCCAGTACCCTATTATGCCTGAAATGGGGGCAGTTGATGTTAATGTCTTGTTTACGTCTGTGTATACTACGGAATTTGGAGCCAGTCCGCTTACTGTCAATCCCTGGAATGTGGGGGTAGCCCCTGTATGTATATCCTGTGGTGTAGTAAGGGTTATCTGACCTTCTGAATGATTTACATATACCTGATTATTTGTTCCCACCAATGTTTTATACTCGTTGGCATTTCCTGCTGCATTCATTCCCAGCAACTGATTTGATGTTCCCCATGCGCCTGAAGCAAATGCTTTCCATCCTGTATCCCAGTACCAGAATGATCTGGTATCAGTATCATAAACAAGAAGTCCGGCTGCCGGTGATGTGCCACCAAGGGTCATTCGCTGGCTCGTTGTCATACGCGGTGCAAGAAATCCCCGCAATGTCGACCGGAGCTCAAGTATAGAAGAAGGTTCCGGAGTAATTGCAGTTTCGCTTATCCCGACTCCCTGGGCAAAAAGACTTGTGCTTCCGATTGCCGGTATCAAAATTACCATGCATAAGATAATCCTGAGGCGCACCAGGATTAATCCTATATCCGAGATCCATCTTTTCAGTGACGGACCTGAGATTTTATTTTGCATAATATTCATGATATACCTCCTCATTTTAGGGTATTTGTATTAAAAATTGTGCTGATTAAATTGGGATAAACAGTAATTCCTGCTTCCCGGAACGGGAAACAACAGTGCATCTGACTTAGATTCAATACTATACAGGTTTATAGATGCCATTGAATGAACTAAAGGAATATCTACACCGGCTAATCTGTTTCCAGGGCAGGCTGATATTCTTTACTAAATTATTATGCTCCGACTTTCACTAAGGTCTTAAACGGAGTATATCCTATTATGTTTCTCAGACAATCAAAAACTTAACAAGGTTGCAT
>CAZWUB010000173.1:0-3707 GCA_964637415.1 uncultured Rikenellaceae bacterium | reverse complement strand
CCGTATGTACCGAACCTGTATTTTTCCTTAACTGCTGTTTTATAGGCATCGAAGAGCAGGTCATAACCGGCAAATGCAGCAACCATCATAAGAAGAGTGGAGTAAGGAAGATGGAAATTGCTTATCATCATATCAGGTACTTTGAAGTCATAAGGGGGGAAAATAAATTTATTTGTCCAGCCATCGAATGGTTTCAGGTACCCGCTTGTCGATACCGAACTTTCAAGGGTTCTTACCACAGTGGTTCCGACTGCACAGATCCTTTGTTTTTCATCTTTGGCTTTATTCACAATTTCAGCTGCTTCTTCGGAAATTATTATCCTTTCCGAATCAACTTTATGCTTTGTAAGATCCTCAACATCAACACTCCTGAAGTTACCGAGACCCACATGCAATGTAATTTCGGCAAATTCGACGCCTATTATTTCAAGCTTTTTCAGGAGTTCCCTGCTGAAATGCAGTCCGGCCGTAGGAGCCGCCACAGCACCTTCATACTTGGCAAAAATGGTCTGGTACCTTTCACTGTCATCCGGTTCAACCGGTCTGTTTATAAATTTTGGAAGCGGTGTTTCCCCAAGTCCGTAGAGGGTTTGTTTAAATTCCTCATAAGTACCGTCAAACAGAAATCTGAGGGTTCTTCCTCTGGAGGTTGTATTGTCAATTACTTCCGCAACCAGAAGGTCATCTTCCCCAAAATATAATTTATTACCTATTCTTATTTTTCTTGCCGGATCGACCAGCACATCCCATAAACGTTGTTCCCTGTTAAGTTCTCTCAACAGGAAAACCTCTATCTCGGCTCCCGTTTTTTCCTTATTCCCGTAAAGCCTTGCAGGAAAAACTTTTGTATTGTTAAAGATAAGGACATCGTTTTCATTAAAATAATCAACTATTTCTTTAAAGATCCTGTGCTCATATTTCCCTGTCTTCCTGTTAATAACAAGCAATTTCGATTCATCCCTGTTCTCTGCAGGATACAACGCAATAAGTTCCTGTGGTAAGTTGTACCTGAATTGTGATAATTTCATGTGCGGCTTAGAGTTTAAATATTAAGATTCCTTTATACGTATAAATATCACATTTGTTTCAATTGTTCTAAATATTTTTCAAATTTTTCTACTGAATATGCATCAATAAGCTTAAATGACCCTATAGCAGACCTTTCCAGAGCCGATAAATAACATCCGCTTTTGAGTGCAATCCCCAGATCCCTTGCAAATGATCTCACATAAGTACCCTTGCTGCATATCATTCTTATTCTTGTATCGGGAATTCCGAAAGAAATCAGTTCCGCCTCTCTTATAATAATATCAACCGGCTCAAGATTTACAGTTTTGCCTTTCCGGGCATATTCGTAAGCTCTTTTCCCGTCTATTAACTTAGCCGAGTGGATCGGCGGAACCTGTTTCTGTTCACCAATGAATCCCTCCAATGCTTTCTGAACAAACAGGGAGGTAATATGTTCAACAGGATACCTTCCGTCTGTTGCTGTTTCGAGATCGAAAGAAGGTGTGGTTTCTCCGAAATGAACTGTTGCAAAATATTCCTTGTCAAGATCCCGGAACTCATTTATTGTCTTTGTTGCTTTCCCTGTGCAGATTATCATAAGTCCTGTTGCAAGCGGATCCAGTGTTCCGGCATGTCCGACTTTCAGATCTTTCAATCCGAATGCCCGCTTTATCATTATCCTTACTTTATTTACAAGGTCGAAGGACGTCCAGTACAGAGGTTTATCAAACAGCAATACCTGTCCCTCTTCAAAAATGCATTTCTTATCATCTGCCATATCAGCCGAGCAGTATTGATAATAATCCTGCGGCAGCACAATAGATCGCGAAGCCGATAAGTTTACTCTTTCTTACAAGTCCTATCATCCACCTGCATGCAAGGTAACCGGAAATAAAAGCAGCAATTGAACCGGTTAAAATTGAAATTATTCCATTTCCTGTTCCTCCTCCATCCGCTGATATTATCTCCAGGAGATTTGCACCAATTACAGGGATAAGTACCATCAGAAAGGAAAATCGTGCAATTTCATCTTTCCTGTTCCCTATCATCAGCCCGGTGGCTATTGTAGCCCCCGACCGGGAAATCCCGGGAATTACGGCAACTGACTGGGCAAGTCCTATAATTAGTGCATCAAGATAACCAATGCTCCTGTCTCTTTTTTTAATGAAATGAGCTATGGCCAGTAAAGCAGAAGTGAACAGAAGCATCATACCCACAAATACAAGGTTCCCGTTGAAAAGTGCTTCAACTTTGTCTTTGAAGAGAAGACCGACAAAACCTACAGGGACCATTGATATGAGTATTTTAAGTATATATGAAGTCTCATCGTTCATCCTGAACCTGAAAAAACCCCCGAACAGGGATACTATTTCTTTCCAAAAGACTACAATAGTACTAAGTACTGTAGCTCCGTGAACAGCGACTGTAAAATAAAAACTTGATTCGGGATTTACTCCGAAAATTGATTTGGCTATTTCCAGATGACCTGAACTGCTGACTGGCAGGAACTCCGTCAGCCCCTGGATAAGTCCGAGAATTAAAGCCTCAATCCAACTCATTCCTTAGGCTTTTTCATGATGGCCCAGATCTCGAAGACAAATCCGGCCAGAACGACTATTGGCGCAAGGGTTATCCTCCTGAAGCTGAATATCTCATCACTGAACTCAGCAGGATTATCCGATTTACCTCCCAGCATGAGAAGGAATCCGATAATGATTATCACAAAACCAATAGCCAGTAATTTATAATTTTCCCTTCCCAGGGCAAAATTAACTTTCTCCTTTTCATCCTTTTTTGCAGCCATAAAATGCTAATAATATAGTTTGTCTTCAGAAATACTCAGATAACGGTTAACCGAAAACCAGGTTGAAATTATGTTGATCAGAATACCTGTAATTATTATTGCCAGTCCCAATAATATCAGGAGATTGGTACTTTCGAATGTGAACATCATGAAAAATTCCTTTTCTATCATATAGAGAAGTCCCATAAGCAGGATCATTGAAATCAGTGCAGCCAGAAATCCATGAAAGGCGCTCTGAACAAGAAAAGGTCTCCTGATGAAAGCACGTGTTGCTCCAACAAGCTGCATTGTACGGATAAGAAATCGCTTTGAATAGATCGACAGCCTTATTGTATTATTTATTATTGTAAGGGCAATCAGAAAGAGGAACAAGCTTATTACAAGCAGGAACACGCTTATTTTATTTACATTCTCATTAATAAGATAAAGGAGGGATTCCTGATAATAAACCTCTTTAACAAAGGGATATTCGAGGATATATTTTTCAATTTTCGCAACGCTGTCGGGACTTGTATAATCCGATACCAGATAAACATCAATAGACGGAGGGAGAGGATTATCACCGAGGAAGCTTATAAAATCCTCCCCCAGTTCCTCCCGCATTTTTGCTGCAGCCTCATCCTTAGAGACATATTCAGTTGATTTGACATATGTTTTTGCATCAAGGTCTTTCTGCAGCAGTCTTATATCTGCTTCTCTGGCATCATCGTCGAGCATAACCCAGAAAGAAAGGCTCTCCCTGAAATAGTCAGATAATCCTTTTGCATTTATAAGAACAAGGCCCAGTATCCCTAAAAGGAAAAGAACAAGAGATACGCTGACAACAAGCGTCAGATATGAACTTCTGAGTCTGCCTTTCGAAAATCCCGGTTCCTTCTTCTTCATTTTCAACTAC
>CAZWUB010000172.1:6574-7758 GCA_964637415.1 uncultured Rikenellaceae bacterium | reverse complement strand
CCGGCAAGAAATAAGTCGAGAGTGAAAAGGTCTCTTTCCGAAAAAAATGCTATATATTTTCCATCAGGGCTTACTGAAGGGGATATATTGATCCTGCCACCATTTTTATCAGACACAATGACTCTTCCTGAGAGATTATCAGTGCTGTCTTTAAGAAACTGGCGGAAATAAACTTCATTGGCGCTCTTCCACATACCTGAAAGAGCATCCTGATTGACCCTGAATATTGTATCAATTGCCTTTTCAAATCCGTACCGGGCAGTTTTTTTAAATAGAGGTATAATAACAGTATCTCCCCAGGTCTTTCCTACCATTGCCCAGAAGGACTGACCATAACGATAAGGAAAATATTCCGACTGATCCGACAGCTTCTTCAGAGTGGGGAACCTGTTATTCAGAAGAGCGTCTCTCATCCACATTGCAGTATGAGGATCTACACTTCCGATCGAAAAATATTCAGCCATTCCTTCAACCATCCAGAGAGGGATATTATTTATTGACATCCGGACGGCTGTATCCTCTTTAATGAACATGTTATACTGGAAAGCGTGTACCAGTTCATGTCCAAGTGTATGGTCGGTCTGTGACAGCGAAGGAGCAACAGGCATTATAACCCTGTTCTTCAGTGATTCCGTAACACCTCCCGTTCCTGTCCCTATAAGACTGTTAATTGTATTTGTCTGCTGAAAATCAGGGTGATTATTATAAAATATTACCGGATTCCGGGTCTTGAAAGTATCCCTGAACATTTTCTGGTGGTTCAGATACCACTGTTGTGACCATGATGACAGAGAGCTGACAAGGGAATCATTCTTCAGGTAATGATATATCTCAAAATCCGGAGTCTGAATAACATCAAACCTGAACGATCTGTAACCTGGTTTATTCCTGCCGAAATACTGGCCGTCGGCACTTGTACATAAAACAATATTAGCTAATAGAAGTAAAAGTAAATTCCTGATCTTCCGGCTCTCAGAATACCTGATATGTCGTATTAAGGTTGCCATAAGTAATATTTTTTAATTAACTGACTTACAATACACTAACTTATGTGCAATCAATCAACTACTTTTAAATATTAAATATGATCCTTTAATGCTTTTTCAAAAAATATGCCAATCCGGGTCAGGTTTAGCTATATATCCCATAAAAAAGTAATGAGGCGTGAGGCGTGAGGCGTGAGG
>CAZWUB010000172.1:0-6474 GCA_964637415.1 uncultured Rikenellaceae bacterium | reverse complement strand
TCGTTTTCAAGTTCCAGAAGTCTGTCCTCCGCTTCGAACAGTGATCTCATATAAATGAACCAGGTTGAAACAGATATTTCTCCGGCTGCAAGGGCTTTGTCGGGGTACCTGGTTCCGTTTCCTGATTCAATTATTTCCCTGATCTCAGAGATGCTTTTCTGTAATGCCAGTGCTCTGGAATAATCATTCTTTATCCCGGATTTAAGTTTAAGCAACAAAGCATCCATCAGGGCAGCTGAATAATCAGCAGCAGCCGATGCAGATCTGACCCGGTTTGAATTGGCCCATAGTGGAATGCTCAATCCTGCAACAGGGCCGGTGTAGGACGTACCTGATACTATTTCTGATCCGTAACCAACCTGTAATTCAGGAAGAGAACTACTCCTGCTGAGCCTTATTTCCTGCAGGCTTATGCTATATTCAATTTCCGGTATGAGGAAAGCCGGGTGAGATTCTGATTTCCCGGTAATCAGTAGTTCGATATCAGGTACTGTATAAACCGGGTAATCTGTATCTTCCATCTGGCTCACATCCGATCCGCTCATGTAACTCAGCTTCTCCTTAAGCATCACTTTTTCAGATTCCCTCCGGTTAATCTCAAGACTTAGTGCTGACAATTCGAGTAAAATATTGTTATGATCCATAATAGTTGCCTCACCCTTTTCAAGCATTTTTTCCCAGGCCGATCTGAGTGTTTCATAAGCCTTTTTTCTTTCAAGCAGTTTATTAAGAGCCTTTGTATTATGAATAAGATCAAAAACCGCACATTCCGCTTCGAGCAGTATGTTTATCCTTCCAAGGTTATACTCATGTTCTGCAAGGATGATTGTGTTTTTATTAATTTTCTTCTGCATCAGGTATTTTGTCGGGAAATCAAAGGATTGTGATACCGACCAGGTTTTTTTGTTACCGGCCGCATCGGTGTTCCCCGGCATGAATCCTGCAGACACAAAAGGATCCGATGGGGCATTCCCTGTCCGGGCTTCAATCCTTTTTGCTTCAAGGAGCTTTCTGTAAGCGGTGATCTCGGGATTGTTTTCAGATACCTTTCCCAGAAAATCCGTTATTGACTGAGCAGAAATCAGTCCGGTAACAGAGATCAGTGCTGTAAGTAAAAATAGCTTCTTAATCATTCTTGTTTCTTCTTTCAATTAAATAATATACTGAGGGAATGATGAATATATTGAGCAGTGTGGAGCTTAGCAGCCCTCCAAGGATTACTATTGCCATAGGACTCTGTATCTCATTCCCCGGTTTGTCGCCCCCAAGTGCAAGCGGTATAAGTGCAAGCGCAGCAGTAAGGGCAGTCATCAGAATAGGATTGAGCCTGTCGGCCGATCCGGTAAGAATACGTTCATACAAAGCCATACCTTCTTTCTTCAGGTGAATATATCTTGATATCAGCAGTATTCCATTTCGTGTGGCAATTCCAAAAAGTGTGATAAATCCAATGATTGAAGGTATGCTGACCACATTTGATGATAATTTGATGGCAAAGATACCGCCTATGATTGCAAGCGGCAGATTAAGCAAGACTATGACTGCCAGGGAGCTGTTTTTAAACTCCTGGTAAAGGATCAGAAAGATTACCAGAATTGCAATTATTGAAGCTGCTATCAACCTTTTTGCAGCACTCTCAGCGCTTTCAAACTGACCTCCATATTCAATATGGTAATTTTCAGGCAGCACAATTGTTTCATTTATTCTTTCCTTTATATCATTTACAACACTTCCCACATCTCTCCCTGCCGAATTAACCGAGATCACTATCCTGCGCTTTACATTTTCCCTGTTTATCGAAAAAGGTCCGGAAGAAGATTCAATGTCAGCCACAAATGAAAGCGGAACTTTTTTACCGTCGTATGTATCTATCATGGCATTCCTGATACCTTCAACACTTCCCCGTGTTTCATCATTGTACCTTAGTACGAGGGGAAACCGTTTTTCTTCTTCATAAACATCAGATATGACCTGTCCGCCTATTGCAAATTTGACAAATGAGTTAAAGCTGTTCATGTCAATACCATAACGTGCAAGCATCTCCCTGTTGGGTTTTATCTTAAGCTGTGGAGTTTCTACCAGCTGTTCAACATTCAGGTCCCCGATCCCGCTTATACCGGCAATTTCAGTCCGGATATCATTTGCAATTCTGTAAAGATCATTAAGGTCATCTCCAAACAGCTTTACAGCTATATTAGCCTTTGTGCCTGAGAGCATTCTGTCGATCCTGTGGGCAATAGGCTGACCAACCTCAATACTGGCGCCGGGGATCGCCCTCAGCCTTTCTCTTACCTCGCCAAAAAATTCATCCCGGCTTCTTTCCGAGAGAACGAAAGGGACATCAAGCTCTGAGGTGTTTTCACCGAAAAAGTGCTCTGCAAGTTCAGCCCGGCCTGTTTTACAGGATACAGATCTGACTTCAGGTAAAGCAAGCAGTATCTTTTGTGCTTCCAGCCCCATCTTTGCAGATTCTTCAAGTGAAACACCGGGCGGTAATGAGATATTGACAGTCAGCGCTCCTTCATTGAAACCGGGGAGAAATGAACTCCCGGTTGTTGTTAAGAGAATAACAGAAATCAGAAAAATAAAACCTGTTAAACCAAGGACCAACCTGCTTTTGCCAAGGGTGAAATCAAGCGATTTGCTGTAAAGTTTCCCGAGATTACGTTCAGTCCAGGATCCGTTTACTGCCCTCAGCAGTCTCCGTTCATCTGTAAGAAGGTAACTGCTGAGAACGGGAGTGACTGTTACTGCCACAATGAGAGACGCAAAGAGGGATACAATAAAGGATATTCCAAGTGGCCTCAGCATCCTCCCCTCAAGATCTCCAAGGAAAAAGAGAGGTACAAACGTGATTATTATTATCAGGGTTGCATTCCAGATCGATGACCTTACTTCAGTTGAAGCCCTGTATACAATACTTAGAGATGATTTCCTTTTTTCAGGCGGTAAAACAACATTCTTCCGTAGCAGCCTGTATATATTCTCCACATCTATAATTGCATCATCAACGAGCGAACCAATAGCAATAGCCATACCACCCAGACTCATAGTATTAATAGTATAGCCGAGAGTTTTAAGGGTAATAATTGTAACAAGGAGCGAGAGGGGCATTGCCAGAAGAGAAATGATCGTAGTCCTGGTATTGAAGAGAAAAAGGAACAGAATGATAATAACAAATATTCCTCCTTCTGCAAGAGCCTTCATTACATTTCTGACAGATATATCTATGAAAGATGCCTGATTATAGATGTCAGTATTAAAGGTTACCGATGATCCGGCATTTTTCTGAATGTCTTCGATTGCATCAAGCACTTTTTCTGACAGGACAACAGTGTTGGCATCAGGTTGTCTTGTAACAGTCAGTAGCACTGCACTTCTTCCCCTGTATGATGCAGTCCCTATTGCCGGAGACTTTCCAATTATTACAGTAGCAACATCACTGATCCTGACGGGCAGACCCTGCGAAATATTAATAACAGAATTTGCAAGATCTTCTATCCTGTCGGTTTTTGCCATACCCCTGACTATATACTTAGTGCCATACTGGTTAATGAACGATCCGGAAGTATTCAGGTTAATTTCTTTACAGGTAGCTATAAGCTCATTCATTGTAACTCCATAAAAATTCATCCTGTAGGGATCTGCCAGTATCTGATATTCCTTAATATCACCACCTATAACATTTACCTGTGCCACACCCCCGACTGAAAGCAGTCTTGGGGAGACAACCCAGTCGGCCATTGTCCTGAGCTCCATAGGATCCAGACTGTCCGATTCAAGTGCGATTATCATCATCTCACCCAGAAGCGATGTCTTGGGGGCAATAACCGGCTTATCGATACCTGCCGGGAGGTTTTCATTTGCCTGAATAAGCCTTTCGGCAATTGTCTGCCTGGCTTTATATATATCTGTACCCCAATCAAATTCAACATTAACAATTGAAAATCCCATTGTTGAGGTTGACCGTACGCGTCTGATCGATGTAGCTCCGTTCACAGCCGTTTCGATGGGGAATGTCACAAGCCTTTCGACTTCCTCGGGGGCCATTCCGCTTGCTTCAGTCATAATGACTACAGTGGGAGCGGTAAGTTCCGGAAATATATCTATCTCCATCCGGGTGGTGACAATAGTCCCGGCAATGATAAGCAGAAGGGCTCCTGTCAGTATACTTAACCTGTTCTTTAATGAAAAGTCTATGATCTTGTCCAGCATGATCCTGAATATTAATGATTATGAGCAGGTGGAGCCGTTTGCATTTGTGAAAGCTTAATCAGATAAGCACCTTCAGAAACAACCTTTTCATTATCATGAAGTCCGTTCAATACCATGGTGTTCTCTCCGTCGCTATATCCTGCAGTAATAAACCTTTTTTCAAAATCACCGTCTTTGTGGACAACGAAGACATACAGCCTTCCGAATTCCTCCATGAGGGCACTGTTTGGAACAGTAAGGACGTCTTCTGTTTCTTCTCCTGTCAGAAACACTTCGGCAAAAGATCCCTCAATGAGCCCGGGATCATAGTCTATGCTGAAGTATACCGGTATATAAAAAGAATTTCCTCCTGTGCTCTTTCCGTAAGCAATCTTCTGACCATTCATTTCAGCGGTTTTAAATAATTTTTTGCTGTACCCAACCCTGAAATTTGCACTTTCAATCCGGGGAAGAATTTCCAGATTATCAGGTGAGACATCGGCTTTAAGTATCATTTTCCGCTCGATTATTATAGACGCAAGAGCTTCTCCTGATACTACTTTCTGTCCTTCATTTACAAAAACCTCCCGGATATAGCCAGTCCCGGGAGAAGAAACTGAATTCCCTCTTTCACTGTATGTTGCGTTCAGATTATTAAATTCATTGAGTGTTTTCTCATATTCATTTTTTACAGTAAGGAAATGTTCTTCAGTTATTATTTTATCCGAAATGAGAGTTTTTGCCCTTTCATAGTTCTGGGAAGCCTTTTCAAGATCAGCCTTTAACTGCGTGTATTTCAACTCTGTATTGTCTTCAGTAAGTTGTTCTCCGCTGATCGTAAACAGATCCTGTCCAAGACTCACTTTTACTCCCGGGAACAGATAGTTTTTCCTGAATCTGACCAGCCCCGGCGACTTTGCCGTGATGAGCAGGATATCTTTATTGTCGCTCATTATAACTCCCCCCGTCTTAATAGTAAGAGCGAAAGGTTGTTTTGTAAGAGTTATGATCTTGTAACCGGATGAATGGGCTGAATGTTCATGGGCATGTTCCACTGCAGCTGATTCATTATGTTCCGTTACATGTTCGTGTTCGTGAGTACTCCCCGATGAACAGCCCGGAAAATATGCTGCAAAAAGTATAAGAATAAAAAACAATAAATTTTTCATTTAACTCAAAATGTTAAATAATTGTTATTCAACAAGATAAAAAAAGACGTGGATAAAATATTGACTTACGCAACCGGAGGGGCCCTGAGTGAGGCCGACGGGTAAAAATTGTGGCTGTAAAAGAAAGGCTTATTATAATAAATGATCAAATCTTTCTGTATCTCGTAGAAAGAATAATCATTATTACGGTTTTCAATAAACAGGTTATCCTGGATGAGATGGTGAAAGAGCAGTCCGGATATCCGGCAAATATCGTGATCTTCACCATGGTTTTGAAATTCATCATGCAGGCTTATTCCGGTATGAAGATGCCCGCATAATATATTCGAGTCGCTATTCTGGTGATTATGGGGAATTATGTTGTGAGCCATAATCATCAGCCAGCTGAAAATGATCAGATAGGCTTTGATATTAATCCTTTTCCTCAAATCTTCAAATTTTCTGCAAAAGTAGTTACTTTTTAAGTGATTATAAGGATTAATCTGGTTAAAACTTCTTAAATCTCCTGTGAAACGCCAAGTCCGAACAGTGCGAAATCATACTTGACAGGGTCGGCAGGATCAAATTCCCGCAAAACTCCCGTTAATTCCTCAACAGCTTTCCAGTCGTTCACTTTTCTTGTAAGAAGTCCCAGCCTGCGTGCAGTATTTCCTGAATGGAAATCTATCGGGATATAGAGCATAGAAGGATCGATCTTTCTCCAAATCCCGAAATCTACACCTCTTCCGTCATTTCTCACCATCCATCTCAGGAACATGTTAAGCCGTTTCCCCGCCGCCCCTCCTTTAATATCAGCAAAGTGCTTTTCGATCCTCCGGGCATGGGGAAGTGAAAAAAAGGTACGACGCAGGTGATCCAGACCGTCACGCAGGGATCTGTCCGGTCCCATTCCTTCAACAATAACATCTTCCATACTGGTGTAATTCGAATAAATACGCTTTAATCCCTGCATAAAATATCCGCAGTCGCCCCCGTTAAATGTCCTGTGCACAAAACATGAGACTCTGGCCAGATCGGTCCTGTCAGCTTCCAGTATGAATCTGAAAGGTTGATTGTCCATCATTTCAAGCAATATCCTGCTGCTTCTCAGGATAAGGTCTCTCCTTCCCCA
>CAZWUB010000171.1:0-7800 GCA_964637415.1 uncultured Rikenellaceae bacterium | reverse complement strand
ATAAAAAATCACTTATTGTTTTACCGGAACAAAATAAAAATATATATTTGTCATCCCGAAATGTACAAGGGGTTGAAGTTGTAACAGCCGGAGAATTAAATACTTATGGAATAATGAAGGCTTCAACTCTGGTGCTTGTGGAAAGTGCAGTTGACGTTTTGCAGGCAACATTTTAAACCAGTAAACTTTGAGTGATGAATATTCTACTTAAACCGATAGTAACGGAAAAGATGACAAGCCAGGGCGATAAATTCAACCGCTATGGTTTTATTGTTGCAAAGAATGCCAACAAGTTACAGATAAAAAAAGCCGTTGAGGACCTTTACGGTGTTACAGTTTCAGATGTTAACACAATGAGGTACGGCGGTAAGATAAAGTCGAGGAATACAAAATCCGGCCTTCTGATCGGCAAGACTGCTGCCACAAAAAAAGCAGTTATCACCCTTGCTGAAGGCAGCAAAATAGATTTCTACAGCAATATTTAAATAGTATCATGGCAGTCAGAAAGTTGAAACCTGTAACACCAGGTCAGAGAAACAAGATCATAAGTGCTTTTGACACGATCACGAGCACCACGCCGGAGAAATCCCTCCTCCAGCCTGTGAGAAAATCGGGAGGAAGGAATGTCAGCGGCAAAAGGACAATGCGATACATCGGGGGAGGTCATAAGAGGATGTACAGGATCATAGATTTCCTCAGGGATAAGGATGGCATGAATGCGACTGTTAAGTCGATCGAATACGATCCGAACAGGTCTGCCAGGATTGCACTTGTTGTGTATGAAGACGGGGAAAAGAGATACATTATTGCACCTGCCGGACTTCAGGTTGGTCAGAAGCTAGTTTCGGGAAAAGAAGCAACACCCGAGGTTGGGAACACAATGTTCCTGAGTGATATACCTCTTGGTACAATAGTTCATAACATTGAGCTCAAACCGGGGAAAGGTGGTGCTATGGCCAGGAGTGCAGGGACATATGCCCAGGTTTCGGCCCGTGAAGGGAAATATGCGATAGTAAAGCTTCCTTCGGGTGAGACAAGGATGGTTCTTACACAATGCCGTGCCACAATAGGTACTGTTTCGAATCCCGATCATAATCTTGAGAAATCCGGTAAGGCCGGCCGTTCACGCTGGCAGGGAAGACGCCCGAGGGTAAGAGGTGTTGTTATGAATCCTGTTGATCACCCGATGGGTGGTGGTGAAGGAAGAGCTTCCGGCGGTCATCCGAGATCCAGAAAAGGACTACCTGCAAAAGGTTTCAAAACCCGTGACAGGAAAAAGTATTCAACGAAACATATTTTGGAAAGAAGGAAAAAATAACTGATATACTATGAGCAGATCGATTAAAAAAGGCCCTTTCATTGATTTTAAACTTGAAAAAAGAGTTCTTGAAATGAACGAGGGCGGAAAGAAATCAGTGATAAAGACCTGGTCAAGAAGATCGGTAATATCACCTGACTTTGTCGGACATACTATAGCAGTTCATAACGGGAACAAATTTATCCCTGTATATATTACTGAGAACATGGTAGGCCATAAGATGGGCGAATTTGCTCCCACACGTACCTTCAGGGGTCACTCGGGGAATAAATAATCTGTTATTGTTAACGAAGAAAAAATTTTAAAATGGGTGCAAGAAAAAGAAATTCGGCTGAGAAGAGGAAAGAGGAAGCCAGGTCGACTTACCAGGCTGTCCTGAAGAATTGTCCGACCTCTCCACGGAAGATGAGGCTCGTAACAGATCTTATCAGCGGCAAGGAAGTGAATAAAGCACTTGATATACTTAAATACAGTTCACAGGAGGCATCACGCAGGCTGGAAAAACTTCTTCTCAGCGCAATAGCTAACTGGCAGTCAAAGAATGAAGGTGTCAGGGTTGAAGAAAGCAACCTGTATATCAAAACTGTTTGTGTCGACGGTGGCCGTAGCATGAAAAGGTTACAGACGGCACCTCAGGGAAGAGCTTACAGAATCAGGAAAAGATCGAATCATGTAACGCTGGTGCTCGACAGTATGAATAAGGAACTTGAAAATACAGCAGAATAAGATATGGGACAAAAAGTAAATCCGATTGGTAACAGATTAGGTATAATCAAAGGTTGGGATTCCAACTGGTACGGTGGAAAAGATTTTTCCGGCAAACTGGTTGAAGACACTAAGATCAGGGAATACCTGAATGCCAGGCTTGCCAAAGCAAGTATCTCGAAGATAGTTATCGAAAGAACACTGAAACTTATCACTGTAACTGTCAATACCGCCCGTCCGGGAATCATAATCGGTAAAGGCGGACAGGAAGTGGATAAGCTGAAGGAGGAGCTTAAGAAGATTACCAAAAAGGAAGTTCAGATCAATATTTTTGAGGTCAAACGTCCCGAACTTGACGCAAATATTGTGGGTAACAATGTTGCCCGGCAGGTTGAAGGTAAGATATCATACAGGCGTGCAATTAAGATGGCTATAGCTTCCACAATGCGTATGGGAGCCGAAGGGATAAAAGTTGTTATCTCCGGTCGTCTGGGTGGCGCTGAAATGGCAAGGACTGAGACATACAAGGAGGGGCGTATTCCTCTTCATACCTTCCGTGCAGACATTGATTATGCACTGGCTGAAGCACATACCAAAGTCGGCCTTATCGGTATAAAGGTATGGATTTGTAATGGTGAGGTATATGGCAAGAGGGATCTCAGCCCGAATATAGGAGCAAGGAATGCAAAAAGCAAGAGCCTTAAGAGAAAGATTAAGAAATAAGGAATTACAGTTGAACAATTTTTAAGAATATATCCATGTTACAACCAAAAAGGGCAAAATACAGGAGAGCACAAAAGGGGAGGATGAAGGGGAATGCACAAAGAGGCAATCAGCTTGCATTTGGTTCATTCGGCATCAAGGCTCTGGAGCAGGCCTGGATAACAGGAAGACAGCTGGAAGCAGCCCGTCAGGCTGTTACCCGTCACATGAAACGTGAAGGACAGCTTTGGATCAGGGTTTTCCCCGATAAGCCTATAACAAAGAAACCGGCAGAAGTCCGTATGGGTAAAGGAAAAGGTGCACCGGAAGGATATGTTGTACCGGTTACACCCGGAAGGATACTTATAGAAGCAGAAGGTGTCTCTTTCGAGGTTGCCAGAGAAGCTCTCCGTCTGGGAGCTCAAAAGCTTCCGATTCCGACCAAATTCATTATCAGACGTGATTATACAGAGTAAAAAAGAGAAAGAAAGATGAAAACATCGGAAATAAGGGAACTGAGCACTCCGGATCTGATTGAGCGCATAGATACGGAAAAAACAATGCTTGTCCGGATGAGGCTGAATCATGCCATCACACCGCTCGATAATCCTCAGAAGATCAAACAGACAAAGCTTACTATAGCCCGTCTGATGACAGAACTTCATGTAAGGGAATCAAAAGAGAAAACAAAATAGCCGTATAACAGCAATGGAAAGAAATCTTAGAAAAGAACGAATCGGGATTGTTGTAAGCAATAAAATGGAAAAATCCATTGTCGTTGCTGTCAAGAGAAAGGTAAAACACCCGATATATGGGAAGTTTATCAACAGAACAACAAAACTGATGGCGCATGATGAAGAGAATTCATGCAAGATCGGTGATACGGTACGTATTTCAGAGACCAGGCCTCTGAGTAAAAGTAAGACCTGGAGATTAGTAGAAATTATTGAAAGAGCGAAATAATCATGATACAGCAGGAATCCAGACTGACAGTAGCCGATAATTCGGGAGCCAAAGAAGTATTATGTATAAAAGTACTGGGCGGCAGTAAAAAGAGATATGCTACTGTTGGCGATAAGATAGTCGTTAGTGTTAAGTCCGCACTTCCTTCAGGTGAAGCAAAAAAAGGAACCGTAAGCCGGGCTGTTGTTGTAAGAACAAAGAAAGAGATCCGCCGCCAGGATGGTTCATATATCAGATTTGACGATAACGCGGTGGTACTTCTTACAAATCTCGACGAGGTAAGAGGAACACGTATTTTCGGCCCGGTTGCAAGGGAACTGCGCGATAAATTCATGAAAATTGTTTCTCTTGCACCTGAAGTGTTGTAATACATGTAAATAAACAGCAATGCAAAAAAAATTACATATAAAAAAGGGTGATACGGTTATGGTGGTAACCGGCGAATCAAAAGGTCAGAAAGGCCGTGTCCTTGAGGTTAACAGAGATAAAGACAAAGCTATTGTCGAAGGTTTGAATCTGATATCTAAACATACAAAACCTAATGCAAAAGCACCTCAGGGAGGTATAATAAAAAAGGAAGCTCCGATACATATATCAAACCTGATGCTCATTGACCCCGCTTCAGGAAAACCAACACGTATCGGAAGAAGACTGAATCAGAAAAATAAATTAGTCCGTTATTCAAAAAAATCAGGAGAGGAGATCAAATAATGTACGAGCCTTCATTAAAAAAGAAATATGACGACGAAATAATCCCTGCACTGACAAGGGAATTCGGTTATAAAACAGTGATGCAGGTACCGAAACTGAAAAAGATTGTAATTAATCAGGGTGTCGGACAAGCCATAGCTGACAAAAAACTTCTTGAATCAGGTGTTAAGGAATTATCCGATATAGCCGGCCAGAAAGCAGTTCTGACATATTCTTCAAAGGATATATCCAATTTCAAGCTCAGAAAGAATATGCCTATCGGTATTATGGTCACCCTGAGAAGAGAGAGAATGTATGAATTTCTCGAAAGACTTATTTCAGTAGCCCTTCCCCGGATACGCGACTTTAAAGGTATAAATGCCAAACTTGACGGAAGGGGAAATTATACACTGGGGATAACCGAACAGATTATCTTTCCCGAGATCGACCTCGATAAAGTAACCAAGATCATGGGTCTTCAGATCACATTCGTAACCTCGGCAGGGAGTGATGAGGAAGCTTTTGCACTCCTGAAGAATTTTGGATTACCGTTTAAAACATCTAAAAACTGATTATATGGCAAAGGAATCAATGGTTGCCCGTGAGGTAAAGCGTGCAAGACTGGCTCAGAAATATGCAGAGAAAAGAAAAAAACTCAAAGCAGAGGGTGATTTTGTAGGGTTAAGCCGTCTTCCGAGAAATTCCAATCCCAACCGGCAACATAACCGCTGTAAGCTTACAGGCAGGACACGCGGATATATGAGACAGTTTGGAATAAGCAGGATCACTTTCAGGGAAATGGCATCAGGCGGCCTGATCCCCGGAGTGAAAAAAGCCAGCTGGTAATTGATTAATGAGTTATAACTATACAAAATAATATAAGATGACTGATCCGATTGCAGATTTATTGACCAGAATCAGGAACGCCATTCAGGCAGGTCACAAGGTTGTTGAGGCACCGGCATCCAATCTGAAGAAAGAGATTGCCAGGATACTTTTTGAAAAAGGATATATTCTGAGCTATAAGGTAGTGGATACTGAACAGGCACAGGGTACTCTGAAAATAGCACTCAAATATAATTCCAAAAGCAGGAAACCTGCCATAAAGGAATTAAAGAGAATAAGCCGCCCTGGTTTACGGCATTATGCCGGAGCTGAGGAACTTCCCCGTGTTCTTAACGGACTGGGAATTGCCATTATTTCAACCTCAAGAGGACTAATGACCGACAAGGAGGCAAAAAGAGAAAAAATAGGTGGTGAGGTTTTATGTTACGTTTATTAATCAGGAGGAAAACTTATGTCAAGGATAGGGAAATTACCTGTTAGCCTGCCGAAGGGAGTCACCGTAAGTATCAGCGATGATAATGTGATCGTCGTTAAAGGACCCCTCGGTGAACTAAGGCAGAAAATCGACAAGGATATGAAGGTTGAGGTGGAGGATAACCAGCTCATAATTAAAAGACCTTCAGAATCGAAGAATCACAAATCGCTTCATGGTCTATACCGGGCGCTTATTTCAAATATGGTTACCGGTGTATCCCAGGGTTTCAAAAAGGAACTGGAGCTTGTTGGTGTAGGTTATCGTGCTGAAGCTAAAGGACAGAACCTTGAAATGAGTCTCGGCTATTCACATGATATAGTATTCGAGATCCCGGGTGAGGTGAAAGTGGAGACGAAGACAGAGAGAAGGAGTAATCCGGTAATTACTCTTACATGTATTGATAAACAGCTTATCGGACATGTTGCTGCAAAGATCAGATCACTCCGTCCGCCGGAACCTTATAAAGGGAAAGGTATCAAGTTCGTAGGTGAACAGCTCAGAAGAAAAGCCGGTAAATCTGCAAGTGTTTAGGATTTGTATTAATCAGGAAAAAGTTTAAAAAAATGGCTTTAAGCAAGTTGGAAAGAAGATCAAGGATCAGGATGAGGATCCGGAAAAAAATAAGCGGTACCGCAGAGATGCCAAGGCTTGCTATTTATCGCAGCAACAAACAGATATATGTTCAGGTTGTTGACGACCAGTCCCGGTCAACAATTCTGTCTGCATCATCAAAGGAAAAAGAAGTTGCAGCCGTTACGGGTGTTAAAAAGACCGAACAGGCCAGGCTGGTGGGAAAGCTTCTGGCAACAAAATGTAAAGATAAAGGCATTGAAAATGTAGTGTTCGACAGAAGCGGGTACAAATATCATGGCAGGGTTAAATCACTGGCAGATGCAGCCCGTGAAGGCGGATTAAAATTCTAATTAATTATGGCAGACAATATAAGAAAAGTAAAGACCAGCGACCTTGAACTGAAGGACAGGCTGGTAAGTATCCAGAGGGTTACCAAAGTAACAAAGGGCGGTCGTACATTCAGCTTTTCAGCAATTGTGGTCGTTGGTAATGAAGCCGGCATTGTGGGACATGGTCTCGGAAAAGCCAGTGAGGTAACAACCGCTATTGCAAAAGGTATTGAAGATGCAAAGAAGAACCTGATCAAAGTACCGGTTATAAATGGTACAATACCTCATGAACAGATAGCCAAGTTCGGAGGTGCCAGGGTATTCATCAAACCGGCATCGGAAGGTACAGGCGTCAAGGCCGGTGGTGCTATGCGCGCTGTCCTCGAAAGTGTTGGAGTGAAAAACGTCCTCGCCAAATCAAAGGGCTCTTCAAATCCTCATAATCTTGTGAAGGCTACTTTCGCAGCCCTCCTGGAGATACGCGATGCATTCTCAATCGCTGAACACAGAGGTGTATCAATGGAAAGAGTTTTTAACGGCTGAAATAAAGTATATTGAAATGGCAAAAATCCGTATTACCCAGATTAAAAGCAAGAACGGTAAACCCGAAAGACAGAAAAGAACACTCGAAGCTCTCGGGATTCATAAGCTGAACCATAGTGTCGAACATGAGGCAACACCTCAGATACTTGGTATGGTAGATAAAATAAGACACCTTATTAAGGTGGAAAGTATTTAAAGTACAATTTTAAGATATAAAGTGATGGATTTGAGTAGTTTAAAACCAGCTAAGGGATCGGTAAGAAAGAGCAGACGCCTCGGTCGCGGTCAGGGATCAGGCAGAGGAGGAACATCCACGAGAGGGCATAAAGGAGCCAAATCGAGATCCGGCTATGCGAAAAAGATAGGTTTCGAAGGCGGACAAATGCCTCTTCAGAGACGGGTTCCGAAATATGGCTTTACAAATATAAACCGTAAGGAATATAAAAGTATAAATATCGGTGTCCTTCAAGCCCTTGCTGAAAAGAAAAGTATTGAAAAAATCGACAGGGAGGTTTTACTTACAGCCGGACTGATTTCGAAGAATGATCTGTTTAAGATACTTGGGAAAGGCATCCTCGATAAAAAGCTGGAAGTTCATGCAAATGCATTCAGTAAATCAGCTGTAAAAGCAATTGAAGCCAATAACGGAACCGCTG
>CAZWUB010000170.1:0-7945 GCA_964637415.1 uncultured Rikenellaceae bacterium | reverse complement strand
TTTTATCACCGTGTATATTAGATTATACAAATTGATAATCAATTATATAACTATTCTATACTTATTAACGTAAATAACTGTATAACAGATTGATATACAATTATATAAATAGATATGCTGCACATCTTCTCACCCCGACTATCAAAAACAAATGGCCTTGTAAATATTTGATTTACAAGGCCATTTTCATTTGTAGTACAAAAAATCGTATCTATCAAGTATCTGAATGTTTCAGATCTTCTTGATAAAAGAGAGTTATCGGTGAGGCGGATTGCCGTAATAACCATGCTTTCAGTCAATACGGTAAGAAGGATTAAACTGTTAAAGGAGTTGTAATATAGCACAGACTGGTTTTATTTTCCAGAATATTTCTTATAATGTAAATTATATTTTACAATAATAACTATATTTGTAAATAATATTTTACGTTATGAGATCCCGAAATCCAATATTGTTACCAAAGGCTCAGAAAGTCGTCTCAACGCTTGGTGAAAATATTAAACTAGCCAGGTTGAGAAGAAGATATAGTACCCAGCAGGTCTCTGAAAGGGCAAATATCAGCAGACCTACTCTGTTATCTATAGAGAAGGGAAATCCCAATGTAAGCATTGGTGCATATGTTAAAGTGCTTATGGTACTTGGCCTTGAAAAGGATATAAATAAGGTAGCTAAAGATGATGATCTTGGAAGAAGACTTCAGGATGCCAATTTAATAATCAAGGAACGTGCCCCTAAAAGAACCAGGTAAAACCTAAAATCATGGGACATAGAAACGACATCAGGAATATTTATGTTTATGCTCATTGGGCAGGCATGAAAGAACCGTTTTTGATGGGGGAACTCAAGGCAGAATTTGTAAGGGGAAAAGAAATCTTCTCATTCAGTTACGCCGAAGAATGGCTTAAATCACGTTATTCACAAATACTTGATCCGGAATTATTATTCTATTCAGGATCACAATATGCCGGCGATGAGAAATCCAATTTTGGAGTCTTTCTTGATTCTTCCCCTGATCGCTGGGGAAGAATCCTGATGAAGAGACAGGAAGCTGCAACTGCCAGAAAAGAAGGAAGAACTGAAAGAACGCTCAGGGAATCTGACTTTTTACTTGGAGTATTTGATGGTCATCGGATGGGAGCTTTAAGGTTCAAAGAAGATTCAGATGGTCCATTCCTTAATAATAATGAAGTGTTTGCCTCTCCTCTATGGACATCAATAAGGGAACTCGAACAAATAAGTCTTAGACTTGAAGAAGAGGATATTACTGATGATCCTGAATATTTAAAATGGTTAACAATGTTAGTTAACCCAGGTTCATCCCTTGGTGGGGCAAGACCAAAAGCGAGTGTCCTGGACGATAAAAAGAATCTTTGGATTGCGAAATTCCCAAGTAAAACAGATGTAAAAGATATCGGAGGGTGGGAAATGGTAGCTAATGAAATAGCAAGGAATGCCGGTCTTAATGTGGCGATATCAAAAATCCAAAAGTTTTCAAGCAAGGAGTATACATTCCTTACCAAAAGATTTGACAGGACTGATACAGGTGAGAGAATCCATTATGCTTCTGCAATGACAATGCTTGGTTATAAGGATGGTGATAGTTTTCATGAGGGTGTAAGCTACCTGGAGATTGTAGATTTTCTGACAAACTATGGTGCAAATATCGATAGCGATTTAAAAGAATTGTGGAGCAGGATCGTGTTCAATATCTTTATATCAAATACAGATGATCATCTTAGGAATCATGGCTTCATTTTAACTGATAAAGGGTGGATCCTTTCCCCGGCCTATGATATTAATCCAAATGAAGACGGAACGGGTTTATCACTCAATATTGACCTTGATGATAATTCACTTACCCTGGACCTCCCATTAAAAGTTGTGGAATATTTCCGTCTGGATAAGGAGGATGGTTTGATAATAATAGATCGTATAAGGAAAGCCGTAAGTGATTGGCGTAGAATTGCGAATAAATATCAACTTCCGAAATCTGAACAGGAAATTATGGCGAAGGTATTTGAAAGATTTTTATAGATAAGCAGAGGATACAAAATATCGGAGTCAATTCAGAATTTATTGAATCCACTTTCATGAACCTCAGGTAACTCTTTATAATTACCTTCCTGCCTTATCTTATTCAATGGTATTTTTAATATGCTGCTCATATATTTTCTGTGCTGTTTCAATACATCTCCTGTCATTTGTTTCTAATAGATCGGCATACGCAATTATTGGTGGAACCACATTGTCATTTTCCTGGCCAAATCGCCAGAATTTTTCAAGTACTGTAATATTACCGTTATTGTCCGGTATTAACCGGTGTTTCTTCATCAAATCCAACTTTTTTTCATTTGTATATAAAGTCAGAGTTTGTGGGAGAAGATAAGGATAGTTCAGGACAGAATAAGATTTTCGCACTTACCGCCTTTGGCCATGCTTCTGAAGTCAGGAAACCAGAGCTGGAAGAAGCAGTAAGTGAACATATTAAGATGCATCCTGATTTGGCAAGCTCCCGGGATCATCTGATTTTGCCTTATTCCGGATTCAGGTAGAATCATATCAGATTGTTCATGGAATTGATGAAATATCCTGGTTGAATATTTAGGATGCCGGGACTAGTTAACATTAAATGAGGATAATACTGGAATATAATAGAACGGATCATTTTTATGAAGTAATAATATTATGCTATTACAAACAATAAAACATAACTATTGTTTATTTTGAATCACCGCTTTTTATAAACTCAAGGGAAGACATAAAAATTTATTTTAATACAAAAAAGAGATTCTACTCTCAGCCCTTTGCTAAATGTTGGTTTATTGTTGCCTATGGATGTTATTGAAAAAGCCGTTGATTATGCAGGTAAGAATCAAATCTCCCCGACAGGTCAGGCTATCATATAAAAGAAATTAACAGGCTCACAGAGGAGAATAATTTTGACAGCTTAATGGAGTATTCCCATATCCTTAAGCTGGAACGAATTGAAGAGATAGCTGTATCACTAAGGAGTTATGAAGATATCGATTATTCCCCTGTTTATGATTGGGATATGGAAACTGAAGGTTTTACTATTATTAATGATCTGGATGGGGTGCAGTTTTGCATTAATGCCAAAACAATTGATGTATCAAACAACCGGATTTCGGATCTCACACCACTTTTCGGACTGACAAACCTGAAGGAATTAAATCTTTCTGATAACCAGATTTTTTATATCGATGGAATAAGCAATTTAATAAATATGAAGAGCATCCTGTTAGCTAACAATTATATCGAAGACATATCCCCTCTTTTCGAACTGGAATTCCTTGAATATGCTGATCTGACAGAAAACAAGCTTGATATCAACCAAATTAACAAATTAATCGAGTCGGGGGTTGTTGTGGATTATTAAGACATATTTTTATTCAGCCCTCCACATTAAAGTCCCGGATTTTGTTAATACCAAAGGCATATACTATTAACTTATTATGTTGATTATCTATCTATTGATCAGATAATCCAACTATTTCAGCAAATCCTATGTGGGTTTGAAGTAGAACAAGATTCAAAGCAATTAAACAAAACTAATTCTACTTTGTTAATTTTTTATAAGCCCAATAAAATTAAACGCAATGAAAACAAAACTATTTCAATTCTTAGTGTTTCTTCCCCTTTCATTCGTTTTGAGAGCTCAAACATTCCAGGATTTACCCGCTAACCAGCCAGACGGTGATTTTCCTTCGAAATGGGATTTGATAGAGGGAAGTGCAGAGATCAGAACCTTTGACGGTGGTAAAATAATCTATCTGTCAAACAATGCAATCATAACCCCGCTTTTTGACAGCAAGAATTATCTTTCCGAAAAGTTCTCCTTAGAGTTTGATGCATATTTTGATATGGCTGGAAAGCCGCATGAAAACTACGAGATCAGATTCTGGAGTGGCTCAGAACAGGGAAATATTTCAGACCCGGGCAACAAGGGATTTTACAACCCTATTCAGATTTTCAGTAATGGGGTGCGTGTAACAGGCAGGGTTAATAATGAAGATGTTCGGGTGCTGGTTGACAAGAAATCTTTTGAGGCGCCGAACAGTCTATGGCGACTTGTAAAACTGGATTTTAACAGTGGTGCACTGAAAATATCCATTGACGGTGAACAGTTCGTAAACATGCCCAATTTCAAATACAAACCTGAGATGGTTTCCATTGGTGCCACGGCACACGAACGTATTTCAGAAGTGTACAGGGCAATTAAAAACATCAGGCTCGAAGGAATAAGTGCGAAGGACAAAGCCCCTGCCGGGACCAGAATTGTGCTGGTAATTGATAACGAAACCAAAAATGTTAAAAATATTGAACTCTATGATAATATGCAGGAAGCCGGAGTTGCAGAGGCAAAATATCCGAACAGTACTTTCTACCAGGGTATGCTTTATGGCAATTATGTTATCCAACCATTAACGAATTCCGTTATTTCTGTCGATTCAAAGCAAAAGTATTTGCCAGGCGATCATTTTCTTCCTGGTGATCATTTTCTTCCGGGTGATCATTTTCTTCCTGGTGATCATTTTCTCCCGGGCGATCACTTTCTTCCGGGCGATCACTTTCTTCCGGGCGATCACTTTCTTCCGGGTGATCATTTTCTTCCGGGAGATCATTTTCTTCCGGGTGATCACTTCAATATGATCAATATTAAAACAAAAGTTATTTCCAATGAGGATGGGAAATTGATTCTAAAAGTGGAAAAATGATTACGAAAATTTTATATATCATAATTATTTCTCTTCTATTTTCCGGAAGTGGTTATGCACAGATTCTGGGTAAATTGAAAGAAACTGCCAGGCAGGCCGCAGAACGAGCAATACTCAAAAAAACAGATGAAAAAGTTACTGAGGCAACAGAAATAATAATCGACGATGTTTCCGGGGGTGACAAATCGGGCGAGAATCCTGTTGGTAAGAACAAGCCAGTGGCTTTTGCCAATCCGTCCAAAGAAATAAATTCGGAGGCAAAAAGGGCATTTTATACACACGATGTTCTCATAAAGACCTTCGACAAAGAAAAGCAATCTTACACAACCACTTATTTCGATTCCGATGAGTTAGCTATGCGGTCAGACTGGAAAGATGCCAATACCGGTGAAGCCAAAACAATGTATATTGATAGTGAAGGCTTCTACATTTCCTACAACGAATCGAAAGGACGCTACGAGAAATCCAATCTCTTGAGTTCGGGAGTAATGTCAATGATGGCACCCACCATAATGATATCTGCCTACAAACTGCCGGCCGGTCCCTTTTGGGATACATCCCAAATGCTCGATGAACAGGGGATCAAACTCAACACTTTCCTGTATGTTGAATTTGCATTCATATACAATCCGGAACATTTCAGACAAGAAATGTACAACAGTGGTTATACGGAGTCTCAGGTTGGTTGCAGAGGAAATCAGGGGTGTACCCGTTTCAGCATTAATGATCCTGCCTATGCGGGAAGTTATATTCTGTTCAACAGCAGCAACCGTCTTGCCGAAATAAACGTCAGGCTTAAAGACGACCCCAGTTTTGGTTCAGGAGAAGGGAAACTGGAATTTTTTTACGAACCATGTGAAGTCTATCTCCCGTCAGCAACGGAAGTGAAACAGCCCTTCCAGGATCTGTTAATGAAAGGATTGGATTCAAATAAACGTTAAGGTACAATCAGTACTTGAACTTGAGAATGATATAATGGAAATGGCCAAAGATAATATACAGGGAAGGTGACTAGAGGATGCAAAATTAACAGTCAGGAATTGTGCACCGAAAATTTTTAAAAAAGATAAAATTCGTAGTATCAACCAAAAGATTTGACAGGACTGATACAGGTGCAAGAATACATTATACTTCAACAATGGCAATATTAGGCTATGTTGATGGTAAAAATTTCCATGATAGAATCAAAAGGGTAAAAGCCATATATTTACTATATAAATCACATCAATGATTAAGGTAAGAAGAGTGTATGACCCGGACGAGGCCGGAGAAAAATACAAAGTATTTGTTGACCGGCTTTGGCCCAGAGGCATTTCAAAGGAGAATGCAGGATGGAATGAATGGATGAAGGAAATTTCACCAAGTAACGAGCTACGTAAATGGTACAGCCATGATCCTTCGAAATGGATGGAATTCAGGAAACTCTACAGATTGGAATTGAGTAACAAGCAGGACGAATTGAGCAAGCTTAAGATGCGGGAGAAGGAGCACGGAACAATTACTTTGCTTTATTCATCCAAAGAGGAAAAATATAACAACGCTGTAGCTTTAAGAGAATTCCTGGCAGAGTAATTAAATCCGGATTTGAACTTCTGCATTTCTGATTACCTGTTTGGGATTGGTTGCGTTTTCATAAAGCAGCCATGAACACCCGGAGAAGGAGACCGGAATTCGCTGATATCATAATTCCAAAGTAATTGAATTCTCTCCGACACCAAGGTTAGCAAGCTGTTTCAATATGGCATCCATCATCGGTGGCGGATCGCATACATAAAATTTCCTGTTCAGATCACCAGGATGATTCTTAAGGAAATCTTCCATTTATAGGTTTGATTATTAAACAATTTATTCCGGACATTGTTTAACTCCTGTTTACTTGTAATTAGTTATATTTGTATCACTTACAAACCTTAATGATTATGGCCTGATGCGGAGACAACTTCAGCATGGCTCACGGTGTGCGCCTCTTCGCCTTCAGCGAACTTAAAGAACTGAACATAAGCCTCGATATATTCCCTTCCGGCCTTAACATTATTGACATCAAAATTCTTTAATGACATCACTTTTTCAAATAGTTCAGTCAGTTCCGTCATGTCATCTTTTGAAATCATTCCATTAAGCGGTGATAAGTTACCTGTTTCTATTGATTTATCAGCTGCCAGGACTTTTTCATCAACGGGCGTGCCTGAAGGTTTTACACCGGTAAAAGGAACACCTTCTCCGGCTCTGTGGATTCTGACAAGAGTATCAAAAAAATACTTTTCTGAGAGTTCTTTTGCTTCAGGACTTAGTCCCTGCACTTTCATTGCCAGGTTAAAAACATCGCTGATCTCTGATTCATTGGCGGCTGAAACCCATTTCAGGACATAGCTCACATTGTTTTGGGCCATTGCTTTTCTCGCATCTGCAATCAGCGGGCCATCCATTGTGTCGCAGTGTGCAAAGGACACATTTGTCGACAGAAATAACAATGAGAGAGTTAATAAAGATACGAGGCCAATCCTTACTTTTCTTTTTCTTTTCCGGTCAGTTTTCTGGTTACCGGTTCCGGCTTCAGTTTCTTTTGTTTTCATAGAATAAGATTTTAATTGTTTATAATTTTTAAATCAATTTCGTCTCAAAATTACAACATGTAAAAGGGCAGGTCGCCCCAGATTATAAACCGGGACCTGAAAAGTCCTATTAATAATACCCGGTTTATAAAGTGGGACGGAAGGATCCGGAGAATAAAAATCGCAGGATTGGAGGTCAGGCAACCTTCTTGTAAAGTGAAGGTGTTAAGCCGGTAGCTTGCTTAAAGATCCTGTTAAAAGCCGACTTTGAGTTAAAACCACATTCAAAGGCGATTCCTAACAAGGAATAATTTCTGAATTCAGGGTCTTTGACTTTCTCTTTGAATGCTTCAACCCGGTATCTGTTGACAAAGTCAAAGAAATTAAGATTAAACTGTTCATTGATCACCTGGGAAAGATAATGGCTGGAAATATTCAACTCTGCCGCTAATTGAGAAAGAGACAAGTCCGGATTTAAATATGATTTCGACGATTTCATATAGTCTGTCAACTTTTCGGCATGTTGTTTTGCCTCTGAATCGGTAAGTCTGGATCCTGAATATTTTGTCAGGATCTTTGCAGCTTCCGCTCCAATTAAATTATGTTCCGCTGAAAATATTACTTTTTGTTTCAACCCAAAATATCCGATGAGAATCA
>CAZWUB010000169.1:0-7992 GCA_964637415.1 uncultured Rikenellaceae bacterium | reverse complement strand
AAAGGATGGATTTTCAGGGAAGAAGTGAAAAGTGACGGAGGTTACAGGCGTGTTGTGCCGTCTCCTGTTCCAAAGGACATCATGAACAAATCAGTAATAAGGGATCTTGCAGTGAAGGGTAATATTGTGATAGCTGCCGGGGGAGGAGGGATACCTGTTTATATTGATGAAAAGAATGATGTCAGGCCGGCTGAAGCAGTGATTGACAAGGATCTTGCATCATCCCTGCTCGCTTCTCTCATAGGCGCTGATGAATTTTATATTCTTACTGGTGTGCCTTTTATATATCTTAACTATAAAAAGCCTGACCAGAAGAAACTGGAGTTCCTCAATTATTCAGATGCCCAAAGATATCTTAATGAAGGTCAGTTCACATTAGGGAGTATGGCACCGAAAGTTCAGGCCTGCCTGAATTTTATTGAAAAGGGTGGCAGATTAAGTGTCATAACTGAAGCTTTTAAGCTGGCCGATATGTCTTACGGATCAAAAATCACTATGGATTACGAAGACGACAGAAGATAAAATTCCCGTACAACTTTTTGACTTAATTCATATATTTGCCCCCATATTAAATACTCTAAGTACTCTAAGTACTTTAAATACTCTAAATACTTTCAAAGCTTTAAATACTCAAAACTTTTACCCATGCACGTCAACCTCCGCAACCGCCATTTTCTCAAGCTTCTTGATTTTACCCCCGAAGAGATTAAATATCTTCTTGATCTGGCTGCTCAGCTCAAGGAAGATAAAAAATCGGGTAACGAGATCCGGAGGCTTAATGGAAAAAATATCGCACTGATATTTGAAAAAACATCTACACGTACAAGATGTGCTTTTGAAGTTGCCGGTTTTGACCAGGGTGCAAACATCACATATCTTGGTCCGGGCGGTTCACAGATCGGATATAAGGAATCTATGAAAGATACAGCAAGGGTTCTAGGCAGGATGTACGACGGGATAGAATACCGTGGATTCGGACAGAAGCTTGTGGAGGAACTTGCTGAATATGCCGGTGTTCCGGTCTGGAACGGACTGACAAATGAATTTCATCCCACACAGATACTGGCTGATTTTCTTACAATGACAGAACATTCGCCAAAGCCTTTGAACAAGATGGTACTGTGTTATCTTGGTGATGCACGTTTTAACATGGGTAATTCACTGATGGCGGGATCTGCCAAAATGGGAATAGATTTCAGGATAGCTGCCCCGAAAGCATATCAGCCCGGAGCAGAACTGGTTGAAAAATGTAAAGAAATAGCAGCCGTTACCGGCGGTAAAATAACAATTAGCGAAAATATTGATGAAGCAGTTAAAGATGCAGATTTTCTTTATACAGATGTGTGGGTGTCGATGGGAGAGCCTGAAGCAGTATGGGAAGAAAGGATAAGGCTTCTTAAGCCGTACCAGGTTAATATACAGGTTATTAAAAAAACAGGAAATCCCGATGTGAAATTTCTGCATTGTCTTCCTGCCTATCATAACAGGGAAACCAAAACAGGGGAGGAGATATTTGTAAAATATGGCCTCGACGGAATGGAAGTCACTGAAGAGGTTTTCGAATCAAAGCATTCGATAGTATTTGATGAGGCTGAAAACCGCCTGCATACAATAAAGGCGGTAATGGTTGCAACACTCGGGGATTATTAGTGTTACCCACCCCTACCCCTCCCAGGAGGGGATTTTGTCGCGTGCGCTCACCGCTCACCACTCACCACTCACTACTCACCGCTTATTTAATGAGCTCTTTTACAAAATAGAACGTCATAACAAGCGATGCAGCAAGTTTCAGTCCGACTCCTGTAAGGAATCCCAGGAGGCTTCCGAAGCCGGCTTTAATTGCATATTTCATATCGTCCTTGAAGATGAGCTCTCCGACTATTGCCCCAATAAAGGGACCTATAATTATTCCGGCCGGACCCAGGAAGAGACCGATTATCAGCCCTACAGTAGCTCCACGTGTGCCATACTTCGAACCGCCGAATTTCCTCGTGCCCCAGATTGGTACCACATAATCAACAATTGTCACTATCACTGTAACTACAGCAAGAGCTATCAGAATTGATTTTGAGAATTGTGCAAAGCGGCTTATATGAAGTAAAATAAGCCCCAGATAACTTAATGGCGGTCCGGGAAGAACAGGAACAAGACATCCTATAATTCCGATTAACATCAGAACAATGGCCAGCGTAAGTAAAATATAGTCAGACATTCAGAGAGGGTATTAAGCAGGTGCCGGTTATACAGGGCTACTTTTTACCCAGATCGTCAAAGTCGATATTGGTAAATTCTTCGGCTGTAAGGGATTCACTGGCGGCTTCATTTTTTATCTCAGTTACAGTATCTGTTGATCCCGGATAGTTTTTACCATTATCAATATAAGTAACAGCATCCTTTAATCCTTCGGTAAATTTTTCAAAATCCTCCTTGTAAAGGAATATTTTATGTTTCTCATAAAATATCTTGCCTTCCTTGCCCAGACGCTTTTTGCTTTCCGTGATGGTCAGATAATAATCTTCCTTCCTCGTGGCCTTGACGTCAAAAAAATATGTTCTTTTCCCTGCACGTACAACTTTTGTGAAGATTTCCTCTTTCTGGTTTTTTTCCTCACTTCCGTTCAAATCTTCTTTAATTCCGCTTTCTTCTTCCATTGCCAGGTCAGTTAATATTAAGGGATTTGATTTAATATGCTCAAATGTAACAATTATTTTAGCATTTCAAAACAGACAGGAATGTTTGTCAGGAAAATTTGTAAAGTTGTTTTGAGGGTACCGGAAAAAGAGTATTTTTGCACCCGTTAATCATGAGGTTCTTTACGGATGATAAGCAGAAGATTATTGCGGATAAAAGCACTTATGGCGCTTTATGCTCTTAACCGCAGGGAAGATAATGACCTTGTAAAGGCTGAATCGGAACTCACCTTCAGCATAGCCAAGACGTATGACCTTTACCATTATCTCCTGCTCCTTGTTCTCGAGATCAGTGATATTGCCTCTGAAAAGATCGAACAGGCGCTTCAGAAGAAAATGCCAACACCACAGGATCTCAATCCTAACAGGAAGTTTGCCGATAATCCTGTCGTTCTGCAGTTGAGAAACAATAAATCATTTACTGATTATATTTCAACATCGAAGCTCTCCTGGATCAATTATACCCATATTCCAAGGGCACTATATAACAAAATGCTTACATGGGAAGTATATGCAGATTATATGACAGCAGAGGACAAAAATTATTTGTCGCACAGACGATTCGTAATCAGCCTTATAACTGAGCTTTTTTATGAATCTGAAGATCTTATGAATTGTCTTGAGGAGCAAAGCATATACTGGAATGACGACATTGACTATGTACTCGTTATGGTCGAAAAAACCCTGAAGAAATTCAAAGCTGAATCAGGTGATAAGACACAACTCATGCCATTGTTCAAAAATAAGGAGGATGAGGATTTTGTAAAGTTGTTATTCAGGAAAGCTGTATTAAATACAAAACAGTGTTCGGAGCTTATTGACAATAATACAACTAATTGGGAAGTTGAAAGGATTGCACTGATGGACATACTCGTAATGCAGCTTGCAATAACGGAAGTTCTTGAATTTCCTGAAATACCGGTAAAGGTAACCCTTAATGAATACATTGAAATTGCAAAGTATTATTGTACCCCAAAAAGCAGTACATTTGTCAATGGAATACTCGATAACATTGTAAAGGAGATAAGGGAGAAAGGACTGTTCAGGAAATACGGAAGAGGCCTTGTGGGGGAACCGGTAATATAGCAGGAACGATAATTAACAACAATAATAATTAATAAATAAAATGATGACCAGTTTAGCATTTTTGTATTTGATGGGCCAGCCGGCCGGTACCGCATCAGGTGGCCAGGGTAATGCCCTGATAACTTTCCTTCCGCTGATACTCGTATTTGTGGTTTTCTATTTCTTCATGATACGGCCACAGATGAAAAAGCAAAAGGAGATGACAAATTACAGGAGCTCGCTTAAAAGAGGCGACAAGGTAATTACAACAGGTGGTATCTATGGCAGGGTATATGAAGTTAAGGATAATTATATAATGATGGATGCCGGTGGCGATGTAAAGCTTAAGGTTGATAAAAGCGCCCTGGTAAAGGATCCGTCAGCTGAGGAATAATACCATAAATATTAATCTGCAGTGGAGAATACTGATGGAATACGGCCTGAAAAGCATACAAAAAAGGGGGTAGTTTCGTTAAGATCAGACATCCTGATCTTTGCTGTATTCCTTTTCTTATCATTTATTTTCTGGTATCTGAATTCCCTCGGTAAAGCTTTTCAGTCTGATATTAATTACCCTGTAAAGTTCATAAATATCCCAAAGGACAGGGAACTGGCAGAAGCCCCTGCCAGACTTAATCTTTTTCTTCAGGGAACGGGCTTTTCAATGCTCAGACTAAAGATTTCAGGTAACGGCGATCCTGCTGTAATCGACCTTTCAAAAGTCCCTTATAAAAGCGTACGGAATAATAAATCAACCGATTTTTTTCTTGTTACTTCCGGACTGGTACAGACTTTCAATACCCAGCTGAAGCCGGAATGCCGGATTACTTCAGTGAAACCAGATACTTTATTCTTTTCCTTTAAAGAAGTACCGGAAGAATAATTCCGTAATGACTGAATTTCCGGAGACTTTCCTGAAAGGATATTATAATAAATAACCAATGAACAGTGGTGGCAGGCAGAAAATGAAACTCGGGATTACCGGGGGTATAGGAAGCGGCAAGACTTCTGTCTGCAGGGTTTTTGGGGTTCTGGGCATTCCTGTTTTTTCGGCCGACCCTGAAGCACAGATCATAATGAATACTGAAAGATCTGTGATAAACAGTATTAACGATCTGGCAGGAAAGAACCTTTACACTGACGGAAAACTGAATAAAGAGGAACTGGCTAACCTTATTTTTAACGATCCTGAGCTGCTTAAAAAGGTTAACTCGCTTGTTCATCCTGTAGTCTTTGAACATTTCAGGGAGTGGGCAGATATGCAGACAACGCCCTATGTTATTATGGAAGCTGCAATACTTTTTGAAAGCGGTGCATCAAAACTTGTCGACAGGGTGGCAACTGTAGTTGCACCTGTTGAAGAAAGAATTTACAGGGTTATTGTAAGAAACAAGCTCACAAGGGAACAGGTTACAGACAGGATTAAGAATCAGATGGATGATGAAGAGAGGATCAGATTGTCGGATTACGTGATTAACAATTCAGAGAATGAAATGATAATACCAGTGATACTTGGTATTCATGAAGATATCCTTAACCATTTAAATTCCTGATATACGAAATGGCAAGGTTGGGCAAATGGATAGGAGGAGGACTGGGATGGGTTATGGGAGGACCTATCGGCGCACTTCTTGGTTTCCTTGTCGGATCGATGATGGATGGTGCTGCAAATGTCGGTATCCCGGAATACACAACATCAAACCGCAGTACCACTCCGGGAGGCTTCGGGGTGACCCTTACTGTCCTTATAGCAGCAGTTATGAAAGCGGACGGAAAGGTTGTCAGATCAGAGCTTGAATATGTAAAACAATTTTTTACCAGACAGTTTGGTCAGGATACTGCCCGGGAGGCAACAATGATGCTGAGGGACCTGCTGAAACAGGATATCCCCGTGGTTGATGTATGCCGGCAGATTGCCACCAACATGGACTACTCCTCACGGCTTCAGCTTATGCACCTTCTCTTTAATGTGTCACTTGCAGACGGCGCTGTAAATCAGTCTGAACAAACTGTAATAGAAAGGATTTCAGGATACCTGGGGATATCCTCTGCCGATTACCTGTCAATAAAGAACATGTTCATTCCTGAAACCGATTCGGCATATAAAATTCTTGAAATTGACCCTTCGGCATCGAACGAAGAGGTAAAGAAAGCATACAGGAAAATGGCAATGAAGTATCACCCTGACAAGGTCAGCCATCTCGGCGATGATTTCAGGAAAACCGCTGATGAAAAGTTCAAAAAGGTAAATGAGGCTTATGAAAAGATCAGAAAAGAGAGAAATATAGCCTGAACTCAAAGAAAATAATCCCTTTCTGATCAGACATTCAGTGACAAAAGCTAAATTTGCAAAAAAAGTTTAAGTATGGTATTGAAAGATATTATGGCTATTTCAGGCCAGCCGGGTTTGTACAGATTCATTGCCCAGGGCAAAAATGCAATTATTGTTGAACATCTTGAAACAAAGATAAGGAGCAGCGCATTCAGCTCTGCCAGAGTAAGTTCACTGGAAGAGATCTCGATATTTACAATGGAGGAAGATCTGCCCCTGGGAAAGGTATTCGACCGTATACATGAAAAAGAAAACGGCGGTCCCGCCATCGATTACAAGACTGATCCGGATAAGCTTAAAACGTGGTTTGAGGAGGTCTTGCCCGAATATAACAAAGACAAAGTTTATGTGAGCGACATAAAGAAAGTTGCACAATGGTACAATTTACTTCATAAGCTGAATCTGCTCATTAAGGAAGAAGTTAAGGCTGAGGCTGAGGTTAAGGAAGAGGTTAAGGCTGAGGTTGAGGGTTCCGCGAAGGAGACTGAGACGACTGAAAGTGCAGCGGGGAAAAAGCAGGGGAAACCGAAATCCACAGCAAAGAAGGAAAATATATCCGGAACCGGCAAAGAAGGAAAATCAGTAAGTAAAACTGCATCCGGTAAAAAGCAATCAGAAGCCGGAACAGAATAATACTGCAACTTACCTATGAATTTCGGAGGTGCGGAGATAATTTCTGATTACAATTCAGCTGGTATAGTCATAGTTCCTGTACCTTACGATGAAACCAGCACATGGATGAAGGGCGCCGACAAAGGTCCTGATGCCATTCTTAATGCTTCACCCAATCTTGAATTTTATGATATTGAAACCGGAACGGAAGTTCATAAAAGGGGTATTTATACTCTCCCTCCGGTTACCGAAAAAAGTTCGCCGGAAAAGCTTGTTGAAGCTGTCCGGAATACTTCATTAAATCTCCTGAAGGAAAAGAAATTTCCAGTAATTATCGGGGGAAATCATACTGTAAGTATCGGTTCTGCGATGGCATCCTCGGAATTTTTTCCTGATCTGTCTGTACTTCAGTTGGATGCACATACTGACCTCAGACAGGAATATGAAGGATCTCCCTTTAATCATGCCTGCGTGATGGCAAGAATAAAGGAGGTTGCACCCATTGTTCAGGCGGGTATCCGGAGTATGTCAGCTGAAGAGTTGCCTTATGCCGACAGGGAACGAATATTTACCGCCCACGACCTGTATCAAGACAAAATCCTTTATGAAACTGCTCTCGGAAAGCTGACACGTGATGTTTATATAACCATAGATCTCGATGTTCTGGATCCTTCACTGATGCCATCGACAGGGACTCCCGAGCCCGGAGGGCCGGAATATTATGAATTAATGAATTTTTTGAAAGAGGTTGCCCGGAAAAGAAATATTGTCGGTTTTGATGTCGTCGAACTGTGTCCGTCACCCTCAAATAAAGCGCCCGATTTTGTAGCCGCAAAGATCATTTACCAGCTGCTGAGCTACATATTTCAATAAACTATCTTCCCTCTGTATCTCTCTATGTATCTTTTACCCACCGGAGTCTTAACGAAGGTGGGCTCAGTGGAACTTCTGTGTAGCTAAAAAGAAATTTAAGAACTTACACTGAGGAAATCCGAAGGGTAGAGAACCGGTTCCAGCCTCTCCCATAAATTGCATATTATCAATGCGTTTTACATCCATTTAAAAAAAAATTAAAAAAAGTACAAAAATGAGGGTAACAAATTTGACCCTATCCGGATTAAACAGAAGAATTAAGCCTTTTTGAAGGAGATTTTTTGAGATTGTATTTATTTTCTAAAAAATGTATTTAGCTATGAAAACGTTATCTGCAATCCTGACATTGTTGTTATTAACAATAATGTCGGTCAAATCTTATTCCCAATCCTCCGATACTGTAAAGTACTCCTACAATGA
>CAZWUB010000168.1:1754-8014 GCA_964637415.1 uncultured Rikenellaceae bacterium | reverse complement strand
AGAAAAGGAGAGTGGGAGAAGAGGAGAGTGGGAGATGAGGATAGAGGGAGATGAGGAGAAGAGGAGAAGGGAGAAGTGACGAGCTAAAGACTCCCCTCCTGGGAGGGGATGGGGGTGGGTATAGAAAAGCAATGAAATACATAATAAAAATACGAGATATTTAGCTCAATGGAGATAATTGACATAATTAGAGAAGGATACAGAGAGTATACCGGTCATGCAGAAACAAGGATAGTACCCTTGCCGCGCTCGGGCTCTGACCGCCGGTATTTCAGGATATTTGATGAAGATAAAACTGTGATCGGTACTTATAACAGGGACCTTGAAGAGAATAATGCATTTGTCGGATTTACGGAACATTTTGTTGCGGAGAAGCTCCCTGTTCCGGAAGTATTTTTCTATAAACCTGACAAATTCATTTATTTTCAGAAAGATCTGGGTGATCTGAATCTTTATACCTGGCTGCATAACCGGCCGGATATTTCCGGTTTTAATGAAGAGACTAAGAAATTATACAGAAGGATACTGGATAACCTTGTCCTGTTTCAGACCAGGGGCATTAAGGGACTGAATCTAGATCTTTGTTATCCTCACAAAAGCTTCGACCGCCAGTCGATGATGTGGGATATGAATTATTATAAATATATGCTTCTGAAACTGCTTGCAGTACCGTTCAGGGAGCGTCACCTGGAGCATGATTTCGATACTCTGGCTGATTATCTTCTTGAAACGGGTCAGAACTATTTCCTTTACAGGGATTTCCAGACGGCAAATATTATGCTGATAGATGAGGAACCCTGGTTCATCGATTACCAGGGAGGAAGAAAGGGTGCACCGCAGTACGATGTTGCATCTCTGCTCAATGATGCAAAGATCCCGATGAAACAGGCGGACCGTGATGAAATGATGGAGTACTTCCTTGAAAAATTCTGCATGGTCACTAAGGAGGATAAGCAAAAGTTCAGGGGGTATTATTCCGGATTCAGTATGATCAGACTTATGCAGGCTCTCGGTGCCTTTGGGTTCAGAGGTCTTTATGAAAAGAAACCTACTTTTACAGAAACTCTCGTACCGGCGGTATTTCTTCTCCAGACGGTTGCCGCCACAGCTGAAAAGCACATAGATCTACCGGAGTTATTCAGTGCCATCCGGGAATCATCACAGACTCCTCTGTTTAAAACTCTCGAAGCAAACAGAAAATAGGAAAGGGGATTATGAAAGCAATGATAATGGCTGCCGGGAAAGGAACACGCCTCGGAAAAATCACTGAAACAATCCCCAAGGTGCTTGTCGATATAAATGGTAAAAGCCTTCTGAGAAGAGCGGTTGAGAAGTGTGTAGCGCATGGATTCGATGATATAATTATAAATGTTCACCATTTTGCCGACATGGCAGAAGAGGAGATCGGACGACTTAAAAGATCAGGCTTCAGGATAACTGTCTCGGATGAACGAAATGAGCTGCTCGATACCGGTGGTGGTCTTTATAAAGCAAGAGATTTTTTCGACACAGATCCGTTCCTTTTATATAATGCTGATATTATAACCGATTTCAATCTTTCGGAATTACTTGATTATCATAGGTATAAAGGTGGGCTTGCAACACTGTCCGTCCGGCACAGGCCAGGTAACAGATACCTGCTTGTTAATGATGAAGGATTACTTTGCGGATGGTGTAATAATCTGACAGGTGAAAGGATCATTGCCCGGGGGAAAGATGAAAACCTCTCTGAAATAGCATTTTCTTCAATGCACATAATTAATCCGGAAATCTTCAATTATATGTCGGATGGCATTTATTCAATGACACCATTATATCTGAGGCTGGCTTCCTCCCATAAGATCTATACCCTCCTTTCAGACAGCGGCTATTGGTTCAATACCGGTACTCCGGAAATTCTCGAAGAAGTCAGGAAATTCGTTAAATGAATTCCAGGTTTCAAGCTTTGCCAGCCATAGCTTCAGCGGAGGCTGGTTCCAGGTTCCAGGTTCAATGTTCCATTCCGGAACCGGTATTCGGTAATCAGTATTCGGTAATCAGTAATCGGTAATCGGTAATCGGTAAGTTCGTAAGGAATCGATTGACTGACAGTAAATTGACTAACCGAATACCGAATACCGATCACCGATCACCGAAACCCCCGAACCTTATATCTTCCAGAACGATCTCGAAAAAATAATAAAGAGAGTCGTAATTTCAAGCCTTCCAATGATCATAAGTAAGCTGAATATTGCTTTACTGAATTCAGGCATGTCTGCATAGTTATAAATTGGTCCGATAAGTCCCAGTCCCGGACCAACATTTCCAAGTGTTGCGGCAACTGCACTGGCAGAAGTCACCGGATCAACTCCTGTGAGGACAATTATTACAGATCCCAGAATAAATATAAAAATGTAAAGCAATATAAAAGAGATAATTGATATATTAATCTTGTCAGTTACAGGTTTCCTGTTCAGTTTTACCTGTGTGATTGCATTGGGATGGATAAGTTTTACGAAAATGTTCCTGATATTTTTAATTATTAGTAAATGTCTGGCCATCTTAATCCCTCCCGTAGTTGATCCTGTACTTGCACCGGCAAACAGCAGGATAAAGATGAGAATTATACCTGCAGGCGGCCATAAAAGATAATCGGTTGTAGCATAGCCTGTCGTTGTGATAATTGAGATGACCTGAAAAAATCCCTCCCGGAATGCCAGTTCAACAGGTTTGTCTGCCTTTGTAATAAGGATTACAGCAGCTGTAACACCGCTGAGCAGGACAACACCCGAATAAAACCATAATTCCTCATTTTGCTTTACTTTAACGAAAAGTCGTTTTACCATATAATAGTAAAGGACAAAACTTACACCGGAAAGGAACATGAAAATGGTTATAGTATATTGGATGTATGCAGAGAAACCGGCAATACTGGAGTTTTTGGTCGAAAATCCACCTGTAGCCACTGTTCCGAAAGTGTGACAAATGCTGTCGAAAAGATCCATGCCCCCAAAGCATAAGAAAGCAGTCTGGATAAGGGTAAGGCCGATATATACAAATAATAAGCGAAAGCCAATAGCTTTTGTTTTCGGAAGTATCTTTTCCTTAAGCGACGATTCAAGACTGAATAACTGTTGTGCTGTAAGCTTGAGGGTGGGAAGAATAACAATAACGAGTACAATAATCCCGATCCCTCCGATCCAGTGGGTAAAACTTCTCCAGAAAAGAAGTGAATATGGAAGGGCTTCCACATCTGTTATTATTGATGCTCCTGTAGTTGTAAACCCTGAGGCAGATTCAAAAAAAGCGTCATTGAAAGAAGATATCACACCTGAAAGGAGAAAGGGCAGCGTCCCCACGGCAGAGAGCAGAAACCAGGAAAGAATAACCGCAATATAGGCATCGCGATTGCTGATTCTGGAAAGATCTGTACTTCGGCACAGAAACAGAAATAAAAAATAGAGTAATGCTGTAATTACTGTTGACCAGAAGAAAGGATAGATAGATTCTTTATATATAATTGCAACCGGAAGGCAAACCAGGAAAGCAAGGGATTCAATAAGCAGAATTGTGCTCAGGATCTTTAAAATAATCAAAGGATTGATCAACTTCATGGTCTATATCCTGAATTCAGGACGCAAATATATAAAGTTTATAACACTTTATGCCAGTCCTGCTTTTGAAATGGTTCAAAATTGAAAGGGATACTGTATACTCAAGCTGATCTATTAATGCAAAATGATCAATTTAAAATCTTATATTTGGAGCAATGGGACCGGTTTGCCGGATCATCAGAAAGATAAAAAAGTTAAATTATCAAAAGATATTATCATGGGAAAAGTCTTGGTTATCGGAGCAGGAGGGGTGGGTACAGTTGTTATCCATAAAATGGCATCCCTTCCTGATGTTTTCAGTGAAATTATGCTTGCCAGCCGTACCTTATCCAAATGTGATGCCATTGCTGAAAAAGCAGGGAAAGATCGCATTCAGACAGCTGAGATAGATGCTGATAATGTTCCGAAGCTTGTTAAACTGATAAAGTCATTCAAACCGGACATCGTTGTCAATGTTGCTTTGCCTTATCAGGATCTTCATATAATGGATGCCTGTCTGGAAGCAGGTGTTGCATACCTTGATACCGCAAATTATGAGCCTCTTGATGAAGCAAAATATGAATACAGCTGGCAATGGGCTTATTCCGACAGATACAGAAATGCCGGTCTGACGGCTATACTCGGATGCGGATTTGATCCGGGTGTAACATCAGTTTTTACAACCTGGGCTGCGAAACATCATTTTGATGAACTTCATTATCTCGATATTGTCGATTGTAATGCAGGTGACCATGGGAAGCCGTTTGCAACAAATTTCAATCCCGAAATAAACATCAGGGAAGTAACCCAGAAAGGAAAATACTATGAAAACGGCAAATGGATTTTTACAAAACCTCATGAGATCCATAAACCACTCAATTATCCTGAGATAGGACCTAAGGAATCTTACCTTATTTATCACGAGGAACTGGAATCCCTTGTGAAAAATTTCCCGACACTCAAAAGAGCCAGATTCTGGATGACATTCGGACAGGAATACCTTACACATCTCAGAGTAATACAGAACATAGGTATGGCCGGGATAGAACCTGTTATGTTCGATGGAAGAGAGATAGTGCCTATCAGATTCCTTAAAGCAGTTCTGCCCGATCCGGGTGACCTTGGTGAGAATTATAAAGGCTGGACCTCAATAGGTTGCAGGATCCGCGGGATTAAGAACGGAAAGGAGAGGACATATTATATTTATAACAACTGCAGTCATGAGGCTGCATACAAGGAGACAGGCGCCCAGGCGGTAAGCTATACAACCGGTGTGCCGGCAGCCATTGGTGCCATGATGTACCTGAAGGGTTTGTGGAAGAAACCGGGTGTTTTCAATGTCGAGGAATTTGATCCGGATCCGTTCATGGAACAGCTGAATCTTCTTGGATTGCCGTGGGTGGAGCTTCACGATGTAGATCTGGAACTGTGAGAATTAAGAAGGCTTTACGGCTTTGCGGTGTTACGGCTTTAAGGCCGGAAAACCGTAACGCCGTAACACCCTAACGCCCTAACGCCCTGACGCCGTAACGCCGTAACACCGTAACACCATGCTGATCAACTACGACAACCTTCCGGCCCCATGCTTTGTGATCGATGAGGAACGATTCAGGAAAAACCTTTCACTAATTAAACATGTTGCAGATGAATCCGGAGCTGAAATAATTCTTGCTTTCAAGGGCTTTGCAATGTGGGGCGTATTTGATATTGCGAAGGAATATATCTCAGGTGCAGCTGCCAGCTCCGTTAATGAAGCCAGGTTATGCTTTGAGGAAATGGGATCACCGGCTCATACCTACTCGCCTGTTTTTAAAGCAGAGGAGTTTGATTCAATTCTGAAGTACAGCTCACATGTAACATTCAACTCCCTCAATCAATACAACAAATTTTCAGATAGAATTAAGAATTATTCCGGCCGTATATCTGCAGGATTACGAATAAATCCGGAGTTTTCCGAAATAAATTACAGTCTGTATAATCCGGGTGCTCCGGGCTCAAGGCTTGGTATCAGGGTCGAGGATCTGGGAGAAGTGCTCCCTGAGGGAATAGAAGGATTGCATTTTCATGTTCTGTTTGAGTCGGATTCCTATGCACTTGAAAATCTTCTTAAAGTTGTAGAGAGCAAATTCAGCAAATTCTTCCCCTCACTAAAATGGATAAATATGGGTGGAGGGCACCTGATAACGGGCAAAAACTACAATCCGGAACATCTTATAGAACTTATAAGGGATTTTAAGAAGAGAACAGGTCTTCATGTGATCCTTGAGCCGGGAAGCGCTTTTGCCTGGGAGACCGGAGAGCTTGTTGCAACTGTTGAAGATATTGTGGATAATCAGGGAATTACAACTGCAATTCTGGATGTTTCATTTACGGCCCATATGCCAGATTGTCTTGAGATGCCTTATAAGCCAAAGATACTTAATGCAAGCGAACCGGTACAGGGCAAACCAACATACAGAATGGGAGGGAACTCATGCCTTTCAGGAGATTATATGGGCGACTGGTCATTTGATCGCGAGCTCAAACCGGGCGACAGAATAGTATTTCTGGATATGATCCATTATACAATGGTTAAAACCACGACCTTCAACGGAGTGCATCACCCTTCAATTGGTATCTGGACACTGGATGGAAAGTTACGGCTGATCAGGGAATTCAGTTACGAAGATTATAAGAATAGATTGTCCT
>CAZWUB010000168.1:0-1654 GCA_964637415.1 uncultured Rikenellaceae bacterium | reverse complement strand
AAGTTACGGCTGATCAGGGAATTCAGTTACGAAGATTATAAGAATAGATTGTCCTGAAGAAATTGTTCCTGATTCCAGGTTCCAGGTTCAAGGTTTAAGGTTATTATCAGTTGAATTGTTCCGGAAATTGCATGGTCCTTGCGAGTCATTCAACAAATGTCACTTTGCAGCAGGGTCATTGCGAGCCCGACGAAGGAGGGCGAAGCAATCCGTCACGATAGTAATTCCCAAAGATTACTTTTTTCGGCTAATTGTTATATCCGTCACAACCAGTTTATCCGAATTCAGCACCGCATTTACAATTTTTTCAGCCACATCCTGAGGATCCATGAAACCAGTAAGATCACGGGTGACACCGGCTGCTTTATAGAAATCTGTCTTCATACCTCCAGGGTAAACCGCTATTATGTTCCGTTTTTTTCCTTTTAATTCTGTTCTCAACGCCTCAGTATAGCCTCTGGCTCCCCACTTTGCAGCACAGTAAATTGTCTCCTGGTCACGTCCGAGCAAAGAGGATGTCGACATAATATTGACTATTGTCATTTCTTCTTTTTCCGGAGTAATCCTGAGGATCTCAGAAGTCAGCAAAATAAGTCCTTTCAGGCTTGCCTCGAAAATGTCATCAATAACATCGGATGAAGCTGTTAATGCACTGGCAAAATGACCTTTACCTGCGTTGTTAAAAAGAATTTCTGTGACAATCTGATGTTCTTCAAGAAATTTTCCCAGATTTCTCACATCAGTTTCATTACCAACATTGCAGACCAAAGTGCTGATCCGTGCATTTTTTGAAAGACGGCCTAACTTTTTTGCAGCTTTAACAAGTTTATCATTATGTCGTCCCAGGATCAGAACGTCCTTTCCTGCTTTAACAAGAAGTTCGGCAATTGCAAGTCCCAGACCGCCCGATCCCCCGCTTACAATACAAATCTTTTGCATATTTTTCAAGTTAAATCCTTTATTGTTAAATTAGAATATTGTGCCCTGTGCTCTGAGCCCTGCGCCCTGAGCCATTGCGCCGCTGCGCCGCTGCGCCACTGCGCCCTCTCTTATCAGTCAATCACCCCCGACCCGATCACCTCATCCCCCTCATACCACGCAGCAAACTGACCCGGGGCTATGCCTCTCTGCAATTTATTAAAAATAACATAAATCCCATCCTTTCTCCGGAAGAGCATTGCTTTCTGTAAAGGCTGGCGGTACCTGATCCTTACCATATATTCACGGACCACGCCGGTATTCATAGTAAGGTCTGTCCTGATCCAATGGATCTCGTCATCTCTGATAAACAACCCTTTACGATATAGCCCCGGATGAGATTGCCCTTCTCCAACATAAAGGATATTATTCTGTACATCAGTGCCAATTACAAACAGAGGTTCCTTATATCCTCCTATATTTATTCCTTTTCTTTGTCCTATTGTAAAGAAATGTGCCCCGTTGTGACTTCCGACAGTTATTCCGGGCAGATTATCAAACTGATGCGGTGAGGTCATTTTTTTAAGTTGATCATCAGTTACATTTTCATCCGGATACCCTGAATGCCATGATATCAGATCAGCATCACTAGCAATTTCAATTACCGGACCTTCTTTTGCTTTCAGCTTCTGCTGAAGGAAGACAGGAAGATGAACTTTTCCGATAAAACATATCC
>CAZWUB010000167.1:0-8024 GCA_964637415.1 uncultured Rikenellaceae bacterium | reverse complement strand
CTTAAAAAAAGGAGGGGAAACTTATATCTCCAAAACTCTGTAAATTAACGGCAATGGAGTTACGGGCTAAAGCAGGATGGATGGTAATACTGAAAAAAGATATTAAATTTGTCCTTACAGGATTTCAAAAATGGCTATATGCTCAGATCACAGAAATACATTTTCTTTTTTATATTCCTGATCTCCCTCTTATCCGGGTGCGGCAGAAGGCCCGGAGATGTTGTTATAGAGATTAACATGCCACCTGTTATCCATCCCGATTATTCCGATATAACGATACCTCCAAATATTGCTCCTCTTAATTTCATCATAAGGGAGAAAGGCACTGCTTATTTTGTAAAGATCAGGTCAGGCAATGCGCCTGCTATCAACATAAAATCAAAAAATGGTATAATCAGGATCCCTCAGCTTAAATGGGAAGAATTGCTGGCACGTGCTGCAGGATCGGAATTAAATATTGATGTTTTTGTTAAGGACAAAGAATCGGGCTGGAAATCATATGAAACGATCACAAATATTGTCTCATCCGAACCTGTCGATCCTTACCTGACCTACCGTCTCATCCACCCGGGTTATGAAAGATGGCAGGATATTTCAATCCGGCAGCGCAGCATTAAGGATTTCACGGAATGGCCGGTAATAGAAAACAGCGTTGCAGACCAGAACTGTGTTAATTGTCATTCCTATAACAATGGGAAGTCGGATGACTTCCTCTTTCATATGAGAGGCAGTCTGGCCGGCACTTATTTCTATTCCGGGGGAGAATTAAGGAAAACAAATCTCAAAACTCCGGAGATGGCCAACGGATCTGTATATCCACGCTGGCATCCGTCAGGAAAGTTCGTTGCCTTTTCGGCAAACAAGATTGTACAGCAGTTTCATTCTGCCGACAATAATAAGATCGAGGTAAGTGATCTTGAATCATCTTTAGTCCTGTATGATATTGATAAGAATGAGATCATCCCGGTTGATTTTCCCGAAAAGGATAAATTCATGGACACATATCCTGAATGGTCACCCGATGGGAAAATGATGTATTTCTGCCGCGCACCCAGGTTAACTGAAGTTTATGATTACAGACAGACCCGCTATGATCTTTACAGGGTGGCTTTTGATCCGGAATCCCGCAAATTTGGAAGAACCGAACTGGTATTTGATGCAGCCGGAAAGAGTAAAAGCATCTCTTTCCCCAGAGTATCTCCGGATGGCAATTACCTGGTGATGACCTTTCAGGATTACGGATGTTTCCCGATCTGGCACAAAGAGACGGATCTCATTTCACTGAACCTTAATACACTTGAAGCTGGGACGCTTGATCTGAACAGCGATTATCCCGAAAGTTATCATTCGTGGTCATCAAATGGCCGGTGGCTGCTTTTTGCCAGCCGCCGTGATGACGGACTGACAACCCGTCCGTATATAGCTTTTATTGATGAAAACGGCAAATCGGGAAAACCGTTTATCCTCCCTCAGAGAGACCCGGAATTTTATGACATTTTTCTCAGGAGCTTTAATGTACCGGAATTCTCAGATGTCAAAATCGATATGAATCCGGGAAAGATCAGAGATGCAGTCACTTCGGATGCGGTTCAGGCAAAATGGGGCGGGAAATGATTATCAAAAGCAACCTTAAATCTCCATTCCTGTCTTTCCTTCCCTCGAGGTTATTTTTCCTGTTTATATTCCTGTTCCTTTTCTTTTTTGCCGGCCACATCTTCTTCTACCAGGAAAAAACCTCGCTTTTTGTCTTTTCATTTGATTTCCTGAAAGATAACCTCCGCCAGCCCGGTGGCTTACTGGTGTATCTGGGAACATTCCTTACAACTTTTTTCTATTACCCCCTTGCAGGTGCGCTGATAGCATCATTGATAATATGGTTTATTGTAATTCTTGCTTCAGAAATAACAAAACAGGTTACTGGCAAGAGGCGGGAGTTTCTGCCTCTGCTGGCCGGACTTGTTCTCTTTTACCTTCAGACCGATTACAGGTATTTGCTGTACAATAACCTGGGAATTCTTTGTCAACTGATCTTTTTCTGGTTGTCAGTAAAATATCTGAAAAGCTTTCTCCCAGTTATTCTGGCTCCATTTTTTTATTTCCTTACCGGAGGATTTACCTGGATATTTCTGATAATGTTCTCTTTATGGCTCCTCATAAAGAAACCAGAAAAATGGTGGTTGAAAATTTCAGCGTTATGGCTGCTGAGTTTCCTGTTTATCTGGATATCTAAAGAATTTCTGTTCTTTCAGTCAGCCGGCAATCTGATTCAGTATCCGGTAGCTTCTGATGGAACAGGTTCACAAATGAAGATTTTTTTGCCGGTTGTTGTTCTCCTTTCCATTCTACCTGCCCTTTCATTTGTCACTTTCAAAAATCCATTCAGAAAATGGGTTTCACAGAACCTGCTCTCAATCTCAGGAGTGGTTACATTACTTCTTATTCTTACCGCAATTTCTATTCTTAGGTTCGACAGAAAAACAAGGCAATATTTCAATGTTGAAAAGCTGTTTTATGAAAACCGTTACCAGGAAATAATTGATTTTAATATTAAGTATCCCTCCAATAACATCCTGACAATATACCTTAACAATATAGCTTTATGTGAAACAGGACAGCTTAATGACAGGCTTTTCAGCTTTCGCCAGAGCCCGGATGGCGCAACACTCTTTCTGAAATGGGATATTGCAGGCGAGATATCGAGAAGAGGAGGTTATTTTTATTACACAATAGGCATGATCAATGATGCTCACAGATGGGCATACGAGGATATGGTGACAAGAGGTCTCACACCTGAAGGGCTTAAACTGATAATAAAATCGGAGATCATTAACGGAAATTACAAAACTGCTCAAAAATATAATTCGACACTCAGGAAAACCTTGTTTTATAAAATTGATGCACAGGGATTTGAGAAATTGCTCTTTAATGACCAGGCGGTTAATTTACATCCGGAACTGGGGGAAAAACGAAGGATCAGAATTCATAATGATTTTATATCGATCACCGACAATCCGATAATTAATATTGAACGGATCCTTGCTACAGACTCCCTCAACAGGAAAGCATTTGAATACAAACTTGCATGGCTTCTCCTGAAGAAAGACTATCCGGGGATCTCAGCTCAATGGATAAACCTTGAACAATACGGTTTAATGAAATTACCAGTCCACATCGAAGAGGCTGCTGTTGCTATTAAGCTACTTTATACCGGACAATTGCCTTCTCCAGTTAATCTAAAAATTAATCCGGATACAGAAATACGTTTCGAAAAGTTTCTCCAGACATTCCATGCATACGGAAATAATCCCGGATCTGCAGAGCCGGCGCTCAGGAAGCAGTTCGGTAATACGTTCTGGTACTGGACGTTCTATCACTGACCTCACCCCATGCCTCACTCACCACCCTCAAACTCTGCCTTAAACTCTAGTTCCTCTTCACCCTTCTCTCCACCCTCTACTTAACTCTCCAACTCACCCCCTAAATCCCCATCTCCTTTTATTCTTCTACCTCACCCCCTAAATCCCCTCTCCCCCCTGGAGAGAGCCTGTTCCGCGACAGCGGGAGGTTGGGGTGAGGTCGAGCTTGTACAGAGAGGAGTTGGGGTGAGATTGAGCTGAACAGAGGGGCTGGTGCGAGGTTGAGTGCACGCGATTCATGGTGACAGAACAGGTCTGGACCCAGAAGGAGGGTCCGGATCACTGTGCCAAGTATGATTTAACGGCACTTAGCTTGTTAACGGTTACTGATTTCCTGTATTTTCGTCAAATTCACAAACTACCCTGAATCCGACATGGAAGCAGTCGGAATACCACCAGATGCTTTTCGGGATCTGAGGATCGGTTTTAAGCCATTCCTCAGTTTTTGTATATCCGCGGACAGCACTACGGACACTTCCCGCCATATCCATGAATGACCCTCCCCTGATAACATGTTCTTCACCTGTCTCCGGACCGGTCGGATCTTTGATGATACCCTCCGGATATTGTGAATAAGCATCAGTCTGGTACCAGTCAGAACAGAATTCGGCAACGTTGCCAGGCATATTTTTCAGACCAAACGGATTGGGTTTAACCAGATCGGGAGTCTGGGTTTTTGACGGACTGTTACCTTTATATATAATGTATGAATTGATGACTGTTGTATCATTCTTCGAAAGTTTTGCTCTCAGACCTGTTTTTTCAAATTTAGCAGGATCACCCGGGAAGAAATAAGGTGTTTCCGTTCCTGCCCTGCAGGCATATTCCCATTCGGCTTCAGTGGGAAGACGATAGGTCTTTCCTGTAACCTGTGACAGCCATTTGCAATATGTCTCGGCAGAATGGTAGGTGAAGGAAATTGCAGGCCTCTGACCCATTCCCCAGCCCTGATCAGGCTGGCCATATGGTGGTGTTGCACCGGATATAGCATCTGTTTCAGCTGCACCCTGCGATCTGATACCCTCTGTGTCGGTACTTCTTCCTTCAGCTGATGTCTGCGCATAAAAAGAAAGATATTCATCCCATGTAACTTCAACTTCTGCCATGAAGAAAGGACTTATTTCAACTTCTTTTACAGGACCTTCATCTTCTCTCCTGAAAGGTTCATCAGCCGGGCTTCCTATTTTAAAAGTTCCTCCGGGAATTGCCATCATGTTGAATGAAACTGAGGAACCTGGTATCAGTTCGGTGAATGATTTGAATTCACTGACCTTTGCAGGTTCGGTGAATATCTCTTTGGGCGCGGAAGATGCGGCTCCGAATGTTTTATTGCTGCCATGGGTATAACCTTCCATGTAATGTCCTGCATTAAGATGACAATTTATACAGTGAAGATCAGGAGTTTTCTTTGTCTGTTTGTAATAAAGATGTGCGTCTTCGCCTTCTTTTGTAAGTTCGGCAGGAAAAAGATTCTCATGGCATTTTATGCAGCTGCTCTCGAAAGTATGGATCCGTGCATTCTCCAGCCTTCCCTTTTCCTCCCAGTCGAATGATGCTGAATCTTTTGTCCAGTATGCCCAAAGATCGCGCAGACCGGTTGTTGCCTTGGCCCAGAGATATCCGTCGCCTTTCGGTGGAAGATGACATTCGGCGCACCCGACCCGGTATCCCGACTTGGTTTCATAATGGACCGATTTCTTCCAGGCATTGTCGGCTGCAGGATGGATATGGCACGACATGCAAAATTCATTTGTGGAGGTAATTTCGATAGCTTTGCCCCCTCCGAGTATCAACATTATCCCCAGAATCAGTCCGGGGGTGAACCATAGCAGGAATTTCTTCATTATCGTCATTTATAACCGGATGAAGATAAAAAATTATCTTAAATTTCACTCTTAAAGAACTAATTAAAATAATAATAACCCTCTGTGTAACTCTGTGAACCCTCTGTGTTACTCTGTGTAAGTTCTTATATTTCTTTTTATTACACAGAGGTCCACAGAGGGCACACAGAGTTACACAGAGTTATAAGAGATTAATCAAATTATCTATTCAGGGTATAAATGTTATTTTTGCAAATTAAGATTTTATGGAATGAAAAAGACTATAATAACCTTTCTGACATTACTGCTTGCACTTACCCTTCACTCCCATCCATGGAAACCATCCCATTATGTAATTATTGACACCGACGGCGGGATCGACGACATGAGAGCAGTCTCAATGCTCCTTGCATCGCGCGATGTGAGAGTATTAGGAATTACGACTTCCGGAGGTGCCCTTTCACCGGGAAATGCTTATATAAAAATCAAAAGCCTTCTTAATTCATTTTATCATGAAGGGATACCGGTAGGTGTTGATAAGACCAGTCAATATAAATTAAAAGAGATCCCCTTTGCATTACAAACAAAATGGGGAAGCGAGGATGGAATTTCAACAGTGGATGCTCACGGCAATATTGATCTTATTTTAAGGTTGCTTTCAGCAGAAAAAACAAAGATCACCTTTATCTGTCTGGGAAGCATGACTACTGCCCATAATGCCCTCAGAGATGTTCCTTTGTTCAGACAGCAGGTAAAGGATATTGTCTGGAGTGCCGATGAAGCCGGTTACCTGAACGGTTTCAATTTTAACATCGACAAAGAGGCATCCGCAGCAATGCTGAAACAGGAGATCCCTGTCAAAATCATAAGGAGTATGAACAAGACACAGGGTGATTTTTATAACAACGAACTGATCAGTTCGATCGGCACAATAAATACCCGGTATGCAAAAAAATTCTACTCATATTTCAGCAATGAATCTGTAAAAGCACACAAATTCTCATATTACGGAACTGATGAAATGTCAGTTGTTTTCCTTCATAATCCGGGGTTATTTGTAAATAAAACCTCTGGCAATATTTCCGAGAGCACGCCTGCCGATCCGGAAGGGATAAAACAAGCCACAGTAAAGATTCTTACCGGTGAGACTATTGAAAGAAACCAGGTAATCAGGAAACTACCACTTGATCCCGGATTTTATTATGATGATATCAGTCCCATGGTAAATGATATAATTGAACGACACGGCCTTGACGAATGGATTTCCGGTGTTTATGCAAGTGAAATGCATCGCCATCTTGGTGTATTTGAGATCATCGGTGTGAAAATGGGGATCCGTGCCCGGGAATATTTCAACACAGGGGTTGATGAATTCAAAGCAGTATCCTATGCAGGATCAACACCCCCACTGAGCTGTATGAATGACGGACTGCAGGTCAGTACCGGTTCAACACCCGGACATGGTCTGCTGACAGTCAGGAACGATACTGTTTTATCCCCTACAGTTGATTTTACATATATGGGACGCCGGATCCGGATAAGCCTTAAGCCTGACATAGCAAAAAAGATCAGCTCCGAACTGAAGGAAATCAACTTCATTTATGGTCTCGACAGTGATATTTACTGGGAACTTGTGAGGAAAAATACGATCAAGTACTGGCGGGAAATGGACAGGCATGAAATATTCGTGATCGGGCAACTGCTTTAGCGGCTTTCTTCCGGATCGTTACGGATTGCTTCGGCGTATCATTTGTTATACTCATCGAAGAAGTCATTCCCCTTATCATCCGTAAGTATGAATGCCGCCATGTTCTCAACCCTGATCTTTCTTATCGCTTCCATACCAAGGTCTTCGAAATCGACCAGTTCAACAGATTTAATATTCTCAGCAGCAAGCACTGCCGCAGGGCCTCCGATTGACCCCAGGAAAAATCCTCCGTATTTTTTGCATGACTCAATCACTGCCCTGTTACGGTTACCTTTTGCCAGCATTATCAGCGAACCGCCAAGACTCTGGAAAAGATCAACATAATTATCCATCCGCCCTGCGGTTGTCGGACCGAAACTTCCTGACACCATTCCGGGAGGAGTTTTTGCCGGACCGGCATAATATACCGGATGATTCTTTAAATATTCCGGCATGGGCTTGCCTTCATCAATCATAGCTTTTATCCTTGCATGCGCAATATCACGTGCAACAATCAGAGTCCCGGTAAGACTGAGCCTGGTTTTGACAGGATACTTTGTAAGCTCTGCAAGAATCTCCTTCATGGGTCTGTCGAGATCAACCTCAACAGGCTTTTCAAGCACCGGCGCCTTATCAGGCATAAAACGGGCAGGGTTCTTTTCAAGTTCCTCGAGAAAAATCCCTTCACCTGTAATTTTCGCTTTTATATTCCTGTCGGCGCTGCAGCTCACTCCGATCCCCACAGGACAGGATGCCGCATGACGCGGAAGTCTTATCACTCTGACATCATGAACAAAATATTTCCCCCCGAACTGGGCTCCCACTCCATATTCATGACAAATTTTCTCAATTTTTTTCTCCCATTCAATATCCCTGAAAGCCCTTCCACTCTCATTCCCTGAAGTTGATAAATAGTCCAGATAACCTGCTGAAGCCTCTTTTACTGTTTTAAGCGTTGCTTCTGCCGACGTACCTCCGATAACCAGGGCAAGATGGTAAGGTGGACAACCGGATGTTCCCAGATCTTTTATTTTATCCTTAACGAATCTTGTAAGCGATTCTTCATTTAGAAGCGATTTGGTCTGCTGATACAGAAAT
>CAZWUB010000166.1:0-8295 GCA_964637415.1 uncultured Rikenellaceae bacterium | reverse complement strand
ATCCCGGCTCACAGGATCTGATGCGCACTGAAGTGAAGAAAATCCTGAGTGCCTCCAGAATTGCTGAAAGGGAACCTCTGCAGGTCTACTCAGCCGGGGTTGAAGGGTTTGCTGTTAGACTATCTGAAGAAGAAGCTGCTGCACTTGAAAGTAATCCGGGAGTGAGAGGGGTGTGGCCGGATAAGGTTGTCACATTAGCAAAACCTTCCAAACCGACACCAACACCTACTGGTCAGACTACACCTCCAGGTATTACCAGAGTAGGTGGAGTGGCAAATTATACTGGTACAAGTAAAATATGGATTATCGACACTGGTGTTGACCTTGATCATCCGGACTTGAATGTCAATACTACATTAGATTGGAATTTTGTTTCAAATACAGAGGTTGCTGATGATGACAATGGTCATGGTACACATTGTGCAGGTATAGCGGCTGCAAAAAATAATACTATAGGAGTCGTTGGAGTTGCACCAGGGGCTTGGGTAGTTCCTGTAAAAGTTCTAAACAGAAGAGGTTCAGGTACTTACTCAGCAATTATTGCCGGAGTGGACTATGTTACTAAAAATGCAGCTCCTAAAGACGCTGTGAATATGAGTCTGGGAGGAAGTCCTTACGATCCACTTGATGATGCAGTAGTTATCATGGGAATAGCCGGACTTTATGTCAGCCTTGCAGCTGGTAACGAAAGTGATGATGCAAACAATCATTCTCCTGCACGGGCAGAGGGGTTAAATATTTTTACAATTTCAGCTTGTGACATCAACGATAAATGGGCTTATTTCTCAAATTATGGCCCTGATGTTGACTTTTGCGCGCCTGGGGTAAGTATTTTGTCGTTATATAAAAATGGAGGCACTGCCACAATGAGCGGGACATCTATGGCTGCGCCTCATGTTTGTGGAGTGTTACTCGTTAATGGTGGATCACCGATAACTGATAAGTACGTTCTTGATGATCCTGACGGAAATCCGGATCCTATTGCACATATTAAATAGAATTGATCGAGTAATAATAAAAGTCTTGTCAAGTAATTCTGTCAGAATTTTTATTTTCGTCATATTCAGCTCCTTTAGAGCTGGACAGTATTAGTACATCACCTACCCCCAGTTTGCACTGGGGGTTATTCATATCTTGCCCTTCAGGGCAGGTGCCGTTTAGCAGCTTAGTGTTAATCGCACCGGATTCCTCACTGCGTTCGGAATGACGGTGTCACGATGGAACGTAGTAATCATCGTTGGTGACACGGATTAAACTCCTGCTTACCCGAACCGTATTCCTCACTGCGTTCGGAATGACGGTGCCACGATGGAAAGTGGTGGTTATCGCTGGTGCCATGGAGGGTAGTAGTGAATGCCGTTAACAACAAACGACGCGAACCTGAAATTCTTTCGGAATAGTCTGAAATTAGTATTAAATTGGTTGAGAAAAATGATTCTTTTCGAGTAATAGAAATTTGATAAAATGAATATTCAGGCACAAAAAGCTCTGATAATTGAACAATTGAAACAAATAAATGACATTAATCTCATTAATGCCATTAAGAGTATTCTTGATTATGCCATAAAAAAAGAAAAAGATAGTTACGAAATACCCGAAGCTCATCAGTACCTTGTAATGGAACGGTTTGACAAGAATCGTAAGAATCCTGAAAGACTGTTAGACTGGGATGATGAAAAGAAAAAGCTATTAGAGGCAAATTAGAATCCGAACCATAAGAGCTCTGAAAGAGCATAAGTTGAATAACCCCCGGTGTCAACCGGGGGTGGTCGCCACCCCCCTGATGTAAAGCCCTGTAGGGGCTTAATAAAGTCGAATCAGGATGACATGGCTTCCATTTTACAAACCAGGAACTCCATTTCACTTTCATTCAGAGCGGAACAAAATGAAGCGAAGAAAATTTAAAATTTTATAGGAAGACTATAAGGTAGATTTTACTTGTTATGACTTCATCAGGTACAGAAAGTAGATTATTACTTTTTGTCATTGGTTTAGAGTTGGAGATTTGTAAATTTACTTATTTATTCTTGATGTCGCATTTCGCGATATCAAGATTGTATCTTCCTGATTTAATTCTTTATCGGATATCACAATTTGTGATATCAGTTTTTGATGTCGCAATTTGAGACATCAAGTGTTAAGGTTATTTTATGATCTTAAAGCTGGTCAGTATTAGTACATCACCTACCCCCAGTTTGCACCGGGGGTTATTCATATCTTGCCCTTCAGGGCAAGTGCCGGCTTGCAGCTTAGTGTTAATCGTACCGGATTCCTCTCTGCGTTCGGAATGACGGTGCCATGATGTGAATTAGTAGTCGTCGTTGGTGCCACGGAGAAAAGTCCTGCTGATCCGTAAAGGATTCCTCTCTGCGCCCGGAATGACGGTAGCCTTATGCATCATGTTTTACTGGGTTCTGAATGACAATGACACGATGTAAATAAGTGTAAATCCAGGTTAGAATCATGCAACCTTCTCAAAAAATTCATCAATTATTCATCTGCAGGTAGGTATTTTTGACAAATAATGTTGTTTATCTGTTGTTATTATGAAAAGAAAAATCTTTATTTCTGTAGCTGTACTTTTTATGAGTGCAGTACTATCAGCACAGCCAGCCCAGCAATCGAGACCTCAGGGACAGGGAAAATCTCAGGCACATGACAGAACCCGGGAGCAATCCGGCAAAATGACTCAAACCCGTGAAAAAAAGGGATCACCGACACGTACCCAGACCGGAAGACAGGAAGCCATGCAGGCCGGTTATATGAATAACGGCCAGATGACCAAGGCACAAAAACAGGCCAGAAACGAGGAAAGAAAAACTCTCAAAAAACAGCAGAAAGAGCTGAAAAAACAGCAAAAAATGCAGGCTAAGATGGAGGGAGAGCAATACATGGAGCAGGAAAAAACTGCAACACAAAATAAAGGTGCACGTACATCTGCTCCCCAGCGGACGGCAACAAAAATGGCAAAAAGCGTCGGACCAGGCGGTAAGAAATAATTAAACTTTCGTATTGAGAAAGTCCTGAGTTATTTATACTCAGGACTTTTTTTTATCAGAAATTCATCATAACTTCATCTGCCATTAAATATTTTTCGGGTCTTAAATGCCTTTAAACCTGACCAGATGAAAAAATATGTTTTAACAATCAGTCTTATTGTATGTCTGGCTTTTACTATGAACGCCCAGATAAGCTTTCAGCATAAATACGACTATTCTGTGGGTGTTGTTAAACTCGAAACTCTTGGCTATAAATACTATCTGATGGACGTGCCGATGAGCCAGTGTCGTATCTACAATATGGATCATTCTCTTTTCAAAACAATCAACTGCGCTGTTCCTGCAAGTAATTACCTGTCGGATATTAAATATGTGTCGCAGAATCTGTTCGATTCCGATTCCGACATCGAGCTGGTTTATACATATTATGAATATATCGTCACCACCACCGAACCGTACTATTATTACCAGTATAAATCGCGTGTAATTAATGAGAATGGCAGTAATATTCTTGATATTGACGGAGCCAGGTTCATTTATGTTTATAAAACAGGAGAGAATGAGAATAAATTATTTGCATTCTGTTATAACTACTCGGTCTGGCCCGAAGTGATCTGGACCAATGTTTACAGTCTGCCTGGTGTATGGGTATCAGATGAAACAATGGCTTATGCACAACCTGATATGAAGCTGAATGCTTTCCCGAATCCGGCAAGCGATATTATCAGACTAACATACGAGCTTCCTGAAAATATAAGGATCGCCAAACTAAACCTTGTTGATTCAAACGGGAAACTGGTAAGGGATTTCACGGTTGATGACCATACTGATCACCTGGAATTGAGTGTAAGTGACCTTTCTCCGGGAGTCTACTTTTATAATATAGAATACAACAATCTCCGCTCCCCCACCAGAAAAATAGTGGTTCACTGAGATCCAATTTCATTTCAGGAAAATTCAGATCACAGTATCGAAATACCTGGGAATAATATACATAGAACCCGAATTGAACGAACCTTAACCCTAAACCCGGAACCCGAAACCCGGAACATTTTATTTTAAAAGTCCGAGTCCTTCCCGTGCTGATTTACCATCAGGCGTATGCAGTAATGCTTTCTGGAAAAGAACCCTGGCTTCACGGGCATTATTCAGTTTGAAATATGTCCAGCCAAGCATAACTAAACCGTCATAGTCAAAGGGCCACATATTCACGACTTTATCAAAATAGTTCAGTGCTTTATCATAATCACCCTTTTCGTAATAAATCAAACCAAGCCGGAACAGAGGTATTGAATAATTGGGAGTTATCTCAAGTATTTTTTCATATTGGGCAATAACTTCATTCATATTTCCAAGTGCTGCAAGCGGATATACAATTCCCATCTTTGCTTCAACAGCATAAGGCAAAATTGAGACTGCCCTTGTGTAATAAGTTTTTGACTCATTGTGATTTCCGGCAAGATAATTCAGCCAGCCCAGACGAAGATTTATCTCGTATGATTTTTCATCATAAACTGATTTCAGGGAATTGATAGCTGCCGGGTATTGCTTTTTTGCCTCTTCAGCATAACTTTTTTGAAAAGCATCCAGCTTTTTATTGAATTCCTGGGCATAATCAACCCGGCCGGCGAATGCAAATACTATAAGGGTTAGTATGATCTTTTTTAGAAGTTCCATGACAAGCCTCCTGTAACTGAATAGTTTTTATAGTTTAATTTGTTCGGATCGTAATCATTGTATCCGTCGAACGGAAGAAATTCACTTGAATAGGACCCAATCCCTACACCGGCAAACAGTGTTATCCCTGACTTATAAAATGGCACTATGATCTTTCCGCTGTATTTGGCTGTAGGATAGTCGATCCCGTTATAAATTACAAGCCCGTTACTCTCCGTATAATTTTTCATGTTTCCCGATGTTCCGGAAAATTCAAACCAGACTCTGCTGCTGATCGCAAAGCCGGCTATAAAACCGGTAACCGGACGAATCTCAGGGGAATCGGACCCGGGATTGTAAAGCGCAGAAAAGTCACCTCCCAGATAAATATTCCTGTTTCCTGCCGGATAAAAGATGAGAGAAAGAGTCCCCTGAAGCTGTTCGATCTTATTCAGTTTTGAATAAACAGCTTCGCCTGAGAAAGAAATATACCCTCCGGTTTTAGTTATCCCAAATCCGCCGGCATAACCGTTGGACCTTCCATCATAAGTAATGGGTGTTGGATACATCCCTGTATAAGAAAAGGCAACAAGAGGATAAGCGGAAGTGAGTATATGGAATGAAGGGCTGAATATCAATCCTGAGCGGGTGAAGAAATTAAACCTTCCGTAATACTGGTTCTGAACAACCTTCTGGTCACCCAGGTCTCTGGAAAGATTCCCGTCATAATAATGAAGATGATTGTGCTTTATAAGGTTGGTATAAGAGTGGTAATAACTGCTGTTTTTCCCGGTCAGATGTGAAAGGTAAATAGCATTATTGATAAATGATTTTGTTACCACCTGGCTCCCTCCTTCATTATTCGTGAAATTCTGCTCCAGGGGGGAGATGATATCTTCTGTTGCAGCATTAAGATAATAAGATTCAATTGTAACTGAATTCTTCTTTATTCTGCTTTCCTTAATTATTCTCTCCCTGTCGGATGAATTCATTCCGGAAATTACGGTCCAGGCTTGAAAATATCTTGCTGATAAATAATAACTGTAGAACAGGTATTCAAGAGCTGTCTGGTCGTCTGCATTAAATTCAAGAGCCCTTGAAAAATGTTTTGCAGACTGTGCATAATTATGCCGTTCATAGTAAGCTATTCCCAACCTCATTCGCATATAGTAATAATCATGCTCGTCGCTGATTGCCAGTTTACCTGTATTTATAAGCTCATCCCAGTTCTTCTGTTCATATAGTTTGTAGGTGATACTGTCAGCATATCTGAAGCTTATAACTTCCTGGGAAAAAGCTTTTAATGAAAGAAAGATAAGTATGGCTGATAGTATTATTATTCTTTGCATGACGTTGCTGTTATTGAAATTCCTGCATAAGTAACTTTTATTGATGAAATACCTTTTTCATCAATATCGATTAAAAAATCATATCCTGATGATCTGCGACCTGCAAAATAATTTGATGAAGATGAAGCTAAACTAATTCTGGATGTCATCAGTTCATTATCGATATGATCATATTTCAGATTGTATTCCGATCTGACAAATTTCAGAAACGGAGCAGTGAAATCCTGTACGAAGAGCGCAAATTTATTCATAACAAGGTTCAGCGGAAAATGGTCTTCTATTTCAATATTACGATAAAATCCAAGCGGAACTTTAAATGCAGCAAGGAAAAAATAATACAACAGAGTGTCCTTCCTTCCTTCATAATGACGGAACATAAAAATGTTACCATCATTTGAGAAATATGCAAGAGCTCCGGTTGAAAGACATCTTATGAAGGGTATATTGAACTCATTTGCATCAACTTCCCATCTCAGTTCTTCTTTTTTGCCATCCTTTAACATATCAAAGCAATATGTTTTACCCGGAACAAGATCAAAGGCTTCTGCAAGAAGCTCATTTGTCTGAATATTTGATACTGACTTATTAATCACCGGTACAGAATAGTTTTTGAGCTCAAAACCACTCTCCTTCTGTTCCAGGAAATAGCTCAGGGGGTAATTTATTGTATAGGATCCCACAAAAGGAAGTGTCTGAACCTGGAAATGGAGATGAGGGAAAGGTGATCTTCCTGAATTACCACATTTACCTATAACATCTCCCTGCCTGACCCTGTCGCCTGATTTAACAGTGATTGAACCTCTGCGGAGATGGCTTAAAGAAGAATATGTGTGGGAGTCGTGCTTAATTATAACAGTATTGCCCCAGTTTTCCCTGATGTTTGGTTTGCCTATGATATTATCATCAATATTATCTGTTACCGATTCAATATATCCGTCGGCAGGTGCCAGTACCGGTTTGTTATAGCAGAAATAATCCTCCGGGATATCGCCTTTGTCTTTAAACTGCTTCCCTTCCTGGTTAAGAATTACAAAATCGAGTCCGTGTCTCCATGATCCTTTGTGGGTCATAGTTCCGTCATATCCCTGTGACACATTCCAGGTTCCGTAAAAAGGGAGTCTCATCGGCACCATATCATACCTGAAACGTTCAACATCATTTTCCCATGCATAAAGGTTTTTCTCGGGAGAGTTCTGTTGAATAACAACCTCTGCAAGTTTTTTCGATGGTTTGATCCTGAATTTCAAAACATACAGGAAAAGAAGTACGATAAGGTTAAACGGAAGGGCAAAAATCGGAAGTGCAGCTGATGCAAACAATGAGTAAAGGCTTATTGACAAAATTGCAACTATCGGTATAAGCAAAATCGACCAGAGATATGAGCGGACTGACGGAATTATAAAGAAACCGCCTATCGCAATAGAAGTCAGTATATAATTGAACCCGATATAGCTGTAGTTGATCTCGGTTATATCCGCACCAACAAAATCATAGAAAAAATATGCCGCAAAAAATCCAAGCAGCGAGAGGGTAAATGAAATCCTTGAATTATACAGTAATCCGATAGCAAGAATTAATCCTGCCAGCACATTATACTGGAACATTATTGCCCCGAGTGAAATGAAATAAACTTTCAGCGGTTTTAAAAGCGCTATATTGTTCCACCATTCATACAGTCTTACAAATGGTTCGCCCCCCAGTGTATAGAGCTCATTTATTGTAAATATTCCTCTTTCGCTTATTGAGAGAAATGTCATGTTTCTTGTTGCAAGTGTCATTATCCATGCACTGAGAACAAAAGGAACACTAAGAAAAGGTAAGGTGTATTTTCCGATCACACCCTGAAGGCTCACTGAGATGAAAAGGGTGAGTATTGACGCCAGGAAGATCAGTAAAAAAAGAACCGGCCCCGGGGAATAGAATATTCCCAGGCTCAACCCCACAAGAAGGCTGTTGTAACCATAAATTCCTTTCCTGCTTACATTTCTGTCAAGACCCATCAGTACTGCCGTAACGTTTGCGACTATTACTGATATCATTCCTGCAAGCCCGGCATATATATCTGCAAATGAAACAAGTAAAAGGATTATTGAAAATATTTTCTTATCTGAAAAGAATATCTGGGAATAGCTGTTCAGTATCCCTTCGATACATCCTTTGAGAAATTCCTTTACAGTACCTTGTTGCATAATGAATAGATAGTATATTTTGATGATGCTTTGTGCAACTTAGAGTCTTAGTGCCTACTATATAACTAATTTAAAAACTTACACAGAGATCTTATTTCTTAA
>CAZWUB010000165.1:0-8338 GCA_964637415.1 uncultured Rikenellaceae bacterium | reverse complement strand
TACTATATAACTAATTTAAAAACTTACACAGAGATCCACTGAGATCCACAGAGATCCACGGAGATCTTATTTCTTAACTCTGTGGACCTCTGTGAATTCTCTGTGTAACTCTGTGTAATTGAAAGTTATCATTGTTGATGTTCCCATTTATTATTGATGGGTGTAGACTTTGTGGCATATTTATTTTGCCACTAAGACACCAAGATACGAAGTTTCACTAAGACATCTATCAGGATTTCAGATCTCCCATCCCGGACGATATTCTCTTGTCAGGAACTGATTTGCTTCCGGAACGTTTGTGATCTTCATTGAGGCGCTGTCATATTCCACCCGTTTTCTTGCACGAAGGGAGACTGCTCCAAGAAGAATAGTATCGGTTACAGGTCCTGCCACAAGGAAGTTACCGGGAGTTTGTTTGTTATTTCTGTAAGCGTCTATCCATGCTTCATTTGTCGATGGTCCTGTTACTTCGGCTTCTTTGTCAGTAATTCCGGCCATTTTAGCATCGGGTATCAGTCTTGGGTTCTCACCCCTGAAATCAGCAAGGATCTTTCCCTTGTCGCCGACAAACATCATACCTTCCCGGGTCAATGCCTTACCGTCTGCTACTACTTCATCAGGGGTAAGTGGTTTCATACCTCCGTCGTACCAGAACAGGTCGAAGGGTCCGAATTGTTTTGTAGCCGGGAACTGGAAGCGTATCATGCATGAAAGGGGAAATGCCACGTCATTCACAACACCTTTAGATACCTGGTTATCCAGGGTACAGGTTGTTGTACCATAAGCATCCGCGCTTAATGCCGGCTTATCGATCCCGAAGGTGAGGAACAGCGGGAAGAGGCTGTAGTGGCCCATATCGGCAATGCTGCCGCCTCCAAAATCATACCATCCGCGAAAGACTGCGTGGGCATAGGTTGGGTGGTAGGGACGGCTGGGTACCGGACCGAGCCAGAGATCCCAGTCAAAGTCCTTCGGTATTGGAACTGTTTCTGTTGGATTTGTCTGCCACTGTGGCCATACAGGCCTGTTTGACCAGTTATGGATCTCTTTCAGGGTTCCTATACGACCTTCTTTTATCCATTTTAATGCAAGATCATAGCCGGGTTTAATGCTCCATGCAAGTAGATGGGTGCCAAGTCCGGTCTGTCTTGCTACATCGCATACAGCCCTGAATTCTTTGATGCGGTTTGCAATTGGTTTATGGGTAACAACATGCTTGCCTTTTTTCATTGAGTCTATGGCGACAGCAGCATGCAGGTGATCGGGTGTCATTATCTTGATAGTATCGACATCTTTTTCTTTTTCAAGCAGTTCGCGGTAATCAGAATACGAGGTGCAGCCTTTGAAAGTACCCATGTTCTTCGCTTTCGCATAGTATTTCTGAACAAATTCCTGACCGATATCGCGTCCTCCCGGTATACCTTTATAGCCTGATCCCCAGTTGGGATCAGCAAGTGCTTTCCTCAGGCTGTCGCGTACCCTGTTAATTGACCAGTCAACATAGTCAGTTGTAAACTTGTTCGGATCACAAACTGATACAATCTGAAGCGCAGGATTTGTAATCAGTGATGCCATTTCACCCAGACCCTGTGTGCCGCATCCTACATATCCAATAGTGAGTTTGTCACTTGGAGCCACATATCCCGTGCCTCCGATTACACTCCGTGGAACGACTGTCAGTGCCAGGGAACCGGCAGCAGCCGATCCGATAAATTTCCGGCGGTTAATTTTCTTTGATGTTACCATAATTATAAGGGTTAATTGGTTTAATTTTTTTTACCACAAAGAACTCAAAGGATTTCACAAAGAGCACAAAGGATAAGAATTTTACAAGTTATGTGATTTTCAAATTTATAAAATTTATCGGGAAACAAAATGCTCAGTATAAAAACAATACTCCTTTGTATCATCATGCCTCAACACCGCAACACCTTAACGCCCTAACGCCCTAACACCCTAACGCCCTAACACCCCTGTGCCCCTGCGCCCCTGTGCCCCTTCGCCCTTGTGCCCCTGCGCCGTTACTCCACAAACTGCTTCGCATAATACTTCGCCGTCAGCTTCTCTCCCGTAGCTTTTTCTATCATATCGTTCCAGTAATATCTGGCGCCGGGCAGAAAGATCTTTTCCCTGAGATATGTCCCGGCAGCCTTTTCTCCCACAAGCGACAGGTTCCTGGTGATATTGGCCTCAATATATCCATACAATTGTGAAGCAAGCAGTTCGCCGAGAAGGTAATTATGATAATAGCAGGGGTAGAGTGCAACATGTATCTTTGTTGCCCAGTCAGGCATATTCCGTCCATCGGGTCTTGTAAGCATCTGGTATTTCTCAGCAAGATCCCACCAGAGTTTGTTCAGGTCCTGATCGGGATTTTCATACATCGATTTCTCGAAACGATACATCACCTGTACCCAACGGCTGAAGACCAGCATCTCGAGTCTGAGCGATTTGCGGGCATTATCAGAGATTTTCTCAGCTTCTTCCTGACTGATTATTCCCATTTTATTCATCCATTGCGGGTCCTTTGCAAGTCTTCCGAAGAGGTTTGCAATCGCTTCTGTTGTAAAAGTGTGAGCAGCATCGCGCAGGGTGAAGGGAAGACTCCTGTCATTATAAAATGAATAAACCCCGTGTCCGAGTTCGTGAAGGATTGTATTCATCCAATAGGAATCGGGACGAATATTATCGAGAGTTCTTACATCTCCTTCGCGATCGATATCAGTACAGAATGCATGCTGGTTTTTTCCGGGTTTCTCATACAGATCGCTCTTTGCAAGTATTGCATCTACATTAAGACCAATTCCGTCATAGAATGCTGCAGCCAGTTTTACAGGATCCTGGTTTGAATAATACTGATCAAAATCTACAGGATAGATTTCAGGGGCCTCCTGGAAATACCTGTTCTGATAGTGCCAGGGGCGTAGTTCTTCTGGTCTGACTTTGTAAATCTTCGAAAAATGAGCATCAATATCTCCTTTAAGCAGAGCAAAATTATCCCTTGTAAGGTTATCAAGTTCATCGAGTATTGCTGTGACCTCAGCCGGGTCCTGGCCAGATAGTTTAAGGCTCATCTCGTGGAAATTACTGAAGCCAAGCCTGGATGCAATCAGGTTACGGTGTTTTACAAGTGCAATTATATCTTTTGCAACTTCCGGACCTATCATCTTATGTCCTTCCCATGCCGCCTTAAGCTCAGCGCTGTTTTTCGAGTTCCTTAAAATATCCTCCACCTGATTATCCGAGAGGTCTTTCCCGTTGATCCTTGTCCTGAAGTTTAAGTACTTTTTATTGATCTCAGTCTCCATCTTCAGACGCTGAGAGATAAGACTGGTGTCGACCTGGTTCCCAAGATAAGCGTCATACAACAGATCGAGCTGGCGTGAGAGCAGCGGATCCTTTACAGCCCCTGATTCTTTAATTTCTTTTAATTCATTGAAGGCTTTGGTGTCGGTAAATACCTTTGAATATTCATACGAAGCTTTTTCGCTCAGGGCAAGATCTTCATCACTTCCGCTAATGTTGGCATTCCAGGATGTAATACCGGCTTCACGGTAAAGTGGTATAATCACACTTTCAAAATCAGAAATGAACTTTTTCATCCTGTTCTCCATTTTTTCCTGTTCTGAAGCACAGGAATTCAATATAATAAATAACACTACTGTAATGTTTAGCAAGGGTTGTTTTGTCATTTTTAAGAAGGTTTAAGAAGTACGAAGGTAATAAAATACGTGTTTTTTCAGTAAGGTTCGGGTAAATCTTTTAAATTTGAAGTTCTGTTCTGATATGCAGATAACTTTATGGATATGATATTTTACATAGCCGGTGCACTATCAGCCGGCATCCTGATAGCGTGGCTGATCACCAGGGCGGTACTGATTGCGAAGATAAGGGCTAAAACTGCCGAGGTAGAGGATCTTACCAGGAAGAACAGTTTTCTTGAGGCTAGCATCAGGGCACAGGAAAAAAGTCTGGAAGAAGTGAGGGATGCCATGCTGAATACTTTCAAGGCTGCGGCATCCGATGCTCTGCTTCAGAATAATATGCAGTTTCTTAATCTTGCGAAACCTCAGCTTGAGGCACAGGTCACTGCATCAAAAAGTGATCTTGAGCAGAGGAAAGTTGCAATAGAGGATATGCTTAAGCCGGTGAAGGAAGCGATTGACAGCTATAAGGTAAAGATTGAACAGCTGGAGGTCGGATCGAGCAAGACATTCGGGGAAATTTCCAAAACATTATCTGATCTTCAGAAAACTCATACTTCTCTTCAGAAGGAGACAGGGGCTCTTGTCAATGCTCTGCGGAATCCACGGGTACGGGGCCGCTGGGGTGAGATAGGACTTAAACGGGTTGTTGAGTTTTCGGGAATGTCGGCACATTGTGATTTTATAGAACAGGCATACCGCGAGGGAGAAGATTCGACACTGAAACCGGATATGATAATTAACCTGCCGGGCAACGGTCATGTTGTTGTTGACTCAAAGCTTCCTCTTGATGCGTATCTTGAAGCTCTTGAAACCGATGATGAGCAGACAAGAACCAGGCTTTTCGATAAGCACGCCAGGGATCTTCGGGATCATGTTAATAAGTTAAGCAAAAAGCAATACTGGTCGCAATTTGAGAATACTCCTGATTTTGTTGTTCTGTATATGGAGGTCGAATCGGCATTCAATGTTGCACTTATGACTGACAAGACTCTTTTACAGGATGCAATGAATAACAAGATTATCCTCACTACACCGACAACACTTATTGTGGTGCTGAAATCAGTTGCAATGTCGTGGCAGCAGCATAATATAACCGAAAATGCCATGCAGATAATGAACGCGGCAATGGATCTCTACAGCAGAGTGAGTGTATTTGCCGATCACTTTGAAAAAGTTGGAACAGGCCTTAAGACGGCACTGAAAGGATTTAACGATGCAGCCGGCTCATGGGAGAGCAGAATAATACCTGCAGGAAGAAAGCTTGAACAATTGAAGGCAACTGATAATAAAGGAGTATTGCCCGATTTCGATATAATTGACAACCCTGTGAGGGAAATTAAAAAACCTGAAGAATAGCACTGATCTGACATATTAATCTTTATCCGACAGAACTATGATAAAAAAAATAACTTTAAACTTATCGGCGGTATCGCTGATAGCCCTCTTCCTTATGATCTGCTGCAGCAGCGGCACCGGAAAAAAGAGTCCCGCAAAAAAGTCCGCTGTAATACCGGAATACGACAGTACTTACCTGTTTAATGGCCGGGATCTGGATGGCTGGGAGATAACGAATTTTGGTCCGCAGGGGCCTGTATATGTTTCCGGTGGATCAATTGTACTGGGAATGGGAGAAGGATGCACCGGTGTTAACTGGAAAAAAGACTTTCCGGAAATGAATTACAGGGTCACTCTTGAAGCAAGGCGGGTGACGGGAAATGATTTTTTCTGCGGCATGACTTTCCCTGTCGGTAAAGAGCCCTGTTCGCTTATCATAGGAGGCTGGGGAGGTACAACAGTAGGTCTGAGCAGTATCAATTCAATGGATGCTTCTGAAAACCAGACAACAAATTTCATGGAATTCGAAAAAGGGAGATGGTACAAGATAAGTCTTCTCGTTCATGCAGATACAATACGGGCATTGATTGACGACGAGGTGGTTGTTAACTTTGTGAAAAGCAAGTATGATGAATTCTCAATACGGCCGGAGGTTGAGCTCTCAAGGCCTTTCGGGATCACATCATGGTATACAACTGCTGAATTAAAAAATATAAGGTTGGAGCGGATTCAAAATTGAAAAAAATAAAAGCCATTACACAGAGTTACACAGAGTTTACACAGAGTTACACAGAGGGTGTTCATTGTAAATTAGTATTACTCCTGGTTAAAGCCTAAGGAACCAATAGCAAGCCATATATGAGAAAGTTGTATTTTTTATTCCTGATAGCTGTTTTGCCGGTCTCCTGCAAGACCAGTCAGCTGTCACTCACTGTCGTGGAACCTGCACCGGTCACGCTTCCCCGGGAAATTAAGAAAGTGGGAGTGATCAACCGCAGCATTCCAACCGATCAGACAAAGACCCTTGATATAATCGACAAGGCTCTCTCGCTCGAAGGGGCGGACCTTGATAAGGATGGCGCTGAACAGTGCATAGCCGGACTGGCAGATGAGCTCATGAATAACAGGAGGTTTGATGAAGTGAAGAACCTCAGTGATATTGATTTCAGGACCCCGAAACTGGGAGATATTTTCCCGGTTCCCCTTTCATGGGACATAGTTGATAAGATAAATAAGGAGAGAGGCACTGATGCTCTCTTCGCCCTGGAGTTTTATGATACAGAAACGAAACTGAATTATTCTTCAGGCAAATCCGATGTAAAAACTCCGCTTGGTATAGTTATTCCGGCAGTCGAGCATCGTGCAAACATGGAAACATTAGTTAAGACCGGATGGAGGATCTATTATCCGGCTGAAAGAATTATTGCCGATGAATTCAGACATCTGGAGTCAGTTGTTTATACAGGCCGGGGAGTCAATCCTCTTGTTGCGGTAGCCGGCCTTGCAAAGCGGAAAGATGCAATAAAGGAGGTGAGTAATCAGGCAGGTCATGGTTATGCTTTAAGACTTATTCCCTTTGAACTTCGTGTGATGCGAGACTATTTCGTCAAAGGGACAGATAATTTTAAGATCGCCAGGCGAAAAGCCCAGATGGGGAAATGGGATGAGGCAGGGTTGCTCTGGGAACAGGAAACATTAAATCCCAAACCCGAAATTGCAGGCCGGGCCTGCCATAATATGGGCATCATAAACGAGATTAACGGGGATGTTGATGCTGCTCTGGCATGGGCACAGAAGGCTTATGAGGATTACAGGATCAGAAAATCACTTGAGTACACAAGGATCCTTGAGAACCGGCTCATGAAAAGGGAGGTGCTCAGGGAGCAGGAGCCTTAAGAGCGAAGGGCAAAGGGCACAGAGCAAAGAGCACAGGAGCCTATATACAAACTACATGAAGAATTTTCTTCCGGGAAACTGCTTCATAAAAAACCCTTTGTGTCCTTAGTGCGTACTTAGTGCTCTTCGTGGTTAATAAAAAAATTCCTACCTTGAACCTGTAATCTTGAACCTTGAATCTTGAACCTTGAATCTTGAATTTTGAATTTTGAATCTTGAATCCTGAATCCTGCATAAAATAATCTCATTATGAAAAATTTTCTCCTTGCCATCTTCCTTATTTTTATCGCCGGACCTTTGTCTGGTCAGACCTACAAACCCTCCTGGGAATCTCTCGATAAGCGTCCGACACCTGCCTGGTTTGAAGATTCGAAATTCGGAATTTTCATTCACTGGGGAGTATATTCTGTTCCTGCCTGGGGGCCTACCGGTGCTGACATCGGTGTATATGACAAATATTCCGAATGGTACTGGAATAAGCTTCTCAATAAAGGGAGCAAAGTAAACAGGCACTTTGAGGACTTTCACCTTAGTACTTACGGACCGCATTTCAAGTACCAGGATTTTGCTCCTATGTTTAAGGCCGAGCTCTTTAAACCGGATGAGTGGGCTGACCTTTTCAGCAAATCCGGAGCAAAGTATATTGTCCTCACCTCAAAGCATCATGAAGGATTTACGTTATGGCCAAGCGCCCAGAGCTGGAACTGGAACAGTGTTGACATCGGTCCTCACCGCGATCTCTGCGGAGACCTTACAGCTTCAGTGAAAAAAGCCGGACTGCATATGGGCTTCTATTATTCCCTGTATGAGTGGTATAACCCGGTTTATCTTAATGATTTTGAGAATTATGTCGATAATCATATGATCCCCCAGATGAAAGATCTCGTGAACAGGTATTCTCCGGATCTTGTATGGACTGACGGGGAATGGGACAAACACAGCAGGGACTGGAAAAGTGAGGAATTTCTTGCATGGTTGTTTAACGATTCCCCCGTTAAGGAAAGTGTTGTTGTAAATGACAGATGGGGAAGTGAAACAAGAAGCAAACATGGAGGTATTTATACAACCGAATATGGCCTTGTTCACGGTGGTGAAGGTCTTGAAACAGCTGTATATCACCCCTGGGAAGAGTGCCGTGGCATTGGAACCTCATTCGGATTTAACCGTACTGAAAACCTCGACAGCTATTCTTCGACAGAAGAACTTATTAAAATCCTTGTTTCTACTGTTGCCGCAGGCGGAAATCTTCTGCTCGACATTGGTCCGGCTGCTGATGGTACAATACCCGTAATAATGCAGCAACGCCTTCTTGACATAGGTAAATGGCTCGATGTAAACGGGGAAGCAATTTATGGTACCCGTGCATTTATTACTGATAAAAAACAGGAAGCAATTAATCC
>CAZWUB010000164.1:0-8388 GCA_964637415.1 uncultured Rikenellaceae bacterium | reverse complement strand
GCCCTGAGCCCTGAGCCTGTCATCTCTCTGATGGTACTTTCTATCCCCCGGGCATCATACCCGCACTCCCTGTACAACTCTTCCTGTGTTCCCTGCTCGACAAAATAATCCGGGATCCCAAGCCGTCTCACTTCGGCAATATAATGATTATCACACATAAATTCAATTATGGCGCTTCCGAACCCTCCTTTCAGAATACCATCTTCGACTGTTATTATTTTTTTGAATTTCTTAAAAACAGAATGAAGGGCTTCTTCATCGAGGGGTGAAGCAAATCGCATATCCCAGTGGGTTATAAAAATTTCTTCTCCGGCCAGTTTCTTTGTCACTTCAGCAACGTCATTACCAGGATGGCCGATGCTTAATACGGCGATATCATCACCTTCACTCAGCAGCCGGGCTTTGCCCACTGGTATTTCCTCAAAGGGTTTTTGCCAGTCAGCGATGATGCCTGATCCTCTCGGATAGCGGATTGAAAACGGTCGCCCTATCTTTTCGAGCTGGGAGGTATACATCATATTCCTGAGCTCAACGGCATCCATCGGGGCGGAGACAATGATACCAGGGATCGACCGCATAAAGGCAAGGTCGAAAAAGCCATGATGTGTTGCTCCGTCTGATCCTACCAGCCCTCCCCGGTCGATACAGAAAACTACATGAAGATTCTGAAGGGCAACATCATGGATTACCTGATCATATGCTCTCTGTATAAATGATGAATATATATTACAGAAGGGGATCAATCCCTGTGTGGCAAGACCTGCAGAAAATGTTACGGCATGCTGCTCTGCAATACCCACGTCGAAAGTCCTTTCCGGCATCTCCTTCATCATTATGCATAAAGAGCATCCCGATGGCATCGCAGGAGTAATGCCGACGATCTTTTCATTCATCCTTGCCAGTTCCAGTATCGTTTTTCCGAAAACTTCCTGGAAGGCAGGAGGTGCATCTTTTTTTGTGGTATTGATAATCTCTCCGGTTTGCTTGTTGAACTTCCCCGGAGCATGGAATTCAGTCTGCCTTTCTTCAGCCTGTTTGAATCCTTTTCCTTTAACAGTAAGGCAATGAAGAAGCTTGGGCCCTTTGATCCTCTTCAGGTCCTCAAGTACTTTTGTAAGGTGAAGGACATCGTGACCGTCAATCGGGCCGAAATATCTGAAATTCATTCCCTCAAACAGGTTGCTCTTATCGAGGATCGTACTTTTAAATCCTGCTTCAAGCTGGGCGGCGAGTGTTCTTGCATTGGGCCCGAGTTTTCCTGCCCGCCCGAGCAGGTTCCAGACCTTATCCTTGAATTTATTATAAGTGCCGCTTGTTGTTATATCGAGAAGGTATTCCTTGAGGGCTCCCACGTTGGGATCAATAGCCATATTGTTATCATTAAGAATAACAAGAAGGTTGGATTTGGCGCTACCCGCATTATTAAGACCTTCGAACGCTTCTCCGGCGGTCATTGCCCCATCTCCGATAACAGCAACCACATGACGTTTTTCTCCCTTGCGGCGGGCGGCTACAGCCATACCCAATGCTGCGGAAATTGAAGTTGATGAATGACCTGTCCCGAATGCATCATATTCGCTTTCCTTAATTTTCGGAAAACCACTGATGCCTTTATACTTTCTGTTTGTTGAGAACTTGTCCCGCCTGCCTGTCAGAATTTTATGTCCGTATGCCTGGTGACCAACATCCCAGATGATCTTGTCATAGGGAGTATTGAAAACATAATGGAGGGCAACTGTAAGCTCCACCACACCAAGGCTCGCCCCAAAGTGACCGGGGTTGTTGCTTACTTCATCAATAATGAATTGTCTGAGCTCCGAACTTACCCTTATGAGGTCAGCCGGCTCAAGTTTCCTGAGATCTTCAGGAGTTGATAATTTGAATAACAGGCTTTCACCCGGATTCATTTAAATAGCAATTTAGGCAGCAAATATAACAATTATTATTCCGTAGTGTTTGCAGAAGCATATACCGGATTTTCTTAATTTTGTCCTGTCTGTATTAAAATGACGGCAATATTTTGTTGAAAAGAAGAGTTTTATAATAAAATTATATAAGATCATGAGCAGAAAACTTTTAATGCCCCTGGCTGTGATATTTGTCATATCAGCAGTGTCGTGTGTTTCAGGGAAGAAACACAGAACACTTCAGGAGACAAGCAGGCAGTTTATGGCTGAAAGAGACAACCTGAAGAGTGCAAATATTTCCCTTGAAATGGCTAACCGGGAGCTTGAATCAAAGATGGCCATGACAGAGCAGGAGATCAACAGCATAAAGGAGGAAATTGCAAAAGCAGAGAGTGAAAGAGATAAAGCGGTTGAGAATTATAATACTATTTCAGGAAGGTATAATGATCTTCAGAATGCTCAGGAAGAGCTGATAAGGGGAAGTGTCAAAGAGACTCAGAAGCTGCTGACGGAATTACAGGCGGCACAGGAGAACCTGAAGAACAAAGAAGATCTGCTTCGACAACTTGAGCAGTCACTCGATACCAAGAAGGCATCGCTTGATGAGCTCACCTATGAGCTAGAAAAACGTAATGCCCGGCTTGTTGAGCTTGAAAAGATACTTGATGCCCAGAAAAGAATAGCACAGGATCTTAAGGACAAGGTTTCAGAAGCGCTTCTGGGCTTTGAAAATAACGGCCTCACGGTTTCACAAAGGAATGGGAAAGTATATATATCTCTCGACGAACAGCTTCTTTTCAGATCCGGAAGCTGGGACATTGATGCCAACGGTCGTAATGCCCTGAAGAAACTGTCTGCAGTACTTGAAAGGAATCCCGGTATCCAGATTACAATCGAAGGCCATACTGATAATGTTCCTTATAACTCCGGAGGAAGTCTGCTGAGGGATAACTGGGATCTGAGCGTAAAAAGAGCCACAACAGTCGTCCGGGTGTTGCTCGAAGGTTCAAAAATTGATCCCAATCGCCTTACAGCAGCCGGTCACGGCGAATTCATGCCGGTCGATCCGGGAAATTCATCAGATGCCCGCCAAAGGAACAGAAGGACCGAAGTGGTTCTTACACCGGATCTGACTGAGCTGTACAGGCTTATCGACAAGTATTAAGGATTTCCCGGGAACTCCTGCAATTTCACCTTCATATTCTTCAGGGCCTGAAGGAGATTCTCTTCCGGCCTCAGGAAATCCTGATTTTCCCAGAAATCCGGATCATAGCTTGTTATTGTTTTTGAAAAAACCGAATGGATGGGAGCAAGCTCTTCCCTGTCGAACCTGCTTACATTTTCTGTTGTCATACTTGTTATTGCAAGTTCAAAAAACACATTGAACTGGCTGTTAAAGAGCTTTCTTTTCTGCTTTGATGTAAAAATCAGGTCTCCCCTCACATGATTAAGGAAGTACCTGTTATTGAACTTACGGTAGCTTACTGAATATTTTACAGTCTGGGGCCAGGTGTCGAATCCCCTTGTTGAGCTTGAAATAAAGGAGCTTTTCATCTTGCTTATATATTTAGGATGAAGCTCAAAATCAGCATGAAGAATGGCAAAATCATCTGTGTTGATATATAATGATCCGCGGTAAAGTGGCAGATCAACACCTTCCCGCTGTTCGAAGTCGATCACATAAGCTGCCTCTTCATCAAAAGTGACTATATCGGTGATAAGATATTTATATTCCGGCATACTCTCCCTTGCAATGAAATCGAATGTATTTCTTACTCCGTCCAGCTCCAGGCAGGTACTTAATCCTGCTTTCAGCCTTACTGCAAGGGTATCAGTCCTGTCGGTATTCTCTATTTTCCGGCTCCTGAATATTTTTATCTGGTCACCGAGAAGAGATGTTGTATAGGAACTTTTATAAATGCTGATTATAGCTTCAGAATAGTTCTGAAGCTCCTGTTTTTTCATTACTCCTTCGCGGTAGAAACCTGTAAGTAATGCAGGGGTATTACCATAATTCCTGGAAATGGCGGAGGTCGATTTGTAAATTATTTCCTGGGGGACCTGTGTCCTGATAATGATTTCGGGAATAGAGATGAACTCTCTTCTTACCCTTATCGTGAAGTTGTTTCCCAGTGCCTGTCCGACCGGGATCTCTCTGCCCAGATATCCAAGATATGAGATTGAAAGTGTATCGCCGGCCCATTCGGGAAGGATCTTCAATCCGAATTCACCGCTTGCATTTGTGACAGTACCTTTTCCGGTATTCTTTAATCCGATTGTTGCAAAGGGCAGAGGTTCGTCAGAATCAGCATCGATGATGGTCCCGGTAATGTAATCTGCCCTGCCAGGGACAATTGAGTCGGCCCTTTCATCCGGGGGAGGAAGGGATCTTGAAATTATAATATATTTATCGATTATTGTATAAGCAAGGGAGTCATTATCAAGGATTGTATCAAGTATGGCATCCAGTTTAGTATCCCTGAATGACATATTGACTTTCTTTTCCTGGTCAACAAGACGGCTGTCGAAAGTAAAATTGTAACCGGTTTGCCTGGTTATAAGATTCAGCGCATTGCCTGTTCTTACCAAACCTGCCCTGAAGGTAAATAAAGAATCAAGTATTGTTTCCTGTCCTTTTACATCATGCCACAGGTTCAGTAAAATTATCAGTGCAACGGCTGTTATTCTTTTCAGTATGTAGCCATCGGCTGATGACATTTTTTGAAATACCGGTCATTTTTTCGAAAGATGGTAAACATTTCCATCTTTTTTATAACCCAGGTTAAAGCTATAACAAATAAGGCGAATTATTGTTTCCTGTTCCTGATTATTGATGGGTGCCGTCCATATTTCATCAAGGATGGACGGATCATCGGCAACTATATCCAGATTATAAACTCTCTTAAGGTCCCGGAAAACTATATCAAGTGTCTGTCCGTCATATATAAGCAATCCTGTGTTCCAGGCCATGTAATTAGGATCGTTATTAATTGATTTATCCGAGATTTTTGAGTCGATTTTTCCCACATATCCCGGATCGAGCAAAAGGGTTTTAGTACCCGAATTGTCTGAAAGCATTACCTGTCCGGATTTTACAAAAACCTCTACGGCTGAATCCGGATTGCTTGTTATTACATTGAAAGAGGTTCCGACGACTTTTACCTCAGCTTTGCCTGCATTAATTATAAAGGGATTATCCTGATCCGGTTCAATTTCGAAGAAAGCTTCACCGGTAAGGGCAACTTTCCTGTCACTCTTCCCAAAGCCGGCCCGATAGCTGAGTACTGTCTCCCTGTTAAGGATCACTGTGCTCCCGTCGGGAAGCGTGACCTCAAGGTTCTTCTGATTGATATCAGTTGTAACTGTTATTCTTTTACTCAGGATGTCCTTTCGAGTAATATAAAGACCTGCAATACCTAGTCCGAGGATCACTATTGCTGCAGCAGCAATCTTCATTAAGTTTGTTCTCAGGGAAACAATTTTTGCCGGAATTTTAATGTCTGTTTCGCCGGAATTATTTATCCTGAAAAGAACTTTATTCCATGCTTTATCGACATCTGGTTCTTTGTCGCCTCCCATCTTCCTCAGTTCCTCCCATTCCCTGTCGGTGTAATTTTCAATGTTCATCCTGTCTGTTATTTTTCTTTTAATGCTTTTCTGAATTCCTTTAGTGCTTTTCCCATGTCGGCTTCGACAGTCTTGACCGAAATTGCTAGTTTTTCGGCTATTTCATAATATTTTAAACCTTCAAACCTGTTCATACAAAAGATCTTTCCACAACGTTCGGGAAGACGTTCAAATATTTTTGCAACAGCTGTCTGAAGCTCATTATACTGAACCTGTTCCGAAACATTCTCAATGCTCCCTTCCTGCCCTGTAATAGTTTCACGTTCATGTTTTTCGATAACTTTTCTGTGTTCAAGAAGATGAATGCACCTGTTATGGACCGACCTGAACAGGTACCCGTTCAGTGAGTTTTCAACTGTGATCCTGTCCCTCTCATCCCAGAGTTTAACAAAAAGGTCCTGAACGATCTCTTCTGCTGAATCATGGTCCCTGACAAATGATTTTGCATAGCGTACAAGTGAAACATAGGAGGACCGGAAAAGTGATTCAAACTGTTTCACATCACCTTGCCGGATCCTCTTTATTATTTCATTGTCACTGATCATTAATCAGTTATTTCTCCAGATCGTCTCTGTCGCTGAATTTAAGCTTGCGGCTGAGCTTGCGGATAGCCGATTCAATGCTCTGGTCAGGTTCGATCACATTATAATCACCCCAGAACCCGGGATCTGCAAAAGCGCTCACTTTTTCGGAAAAGATATCAGTGTATCTGACCTTTTCCTTACCTGCAAATTTAATAACTTCCTGGTCAGTACGATCGGTAACTGCAATCTCCGACATTGTAGTATAGAATGTATTGAACAGTTTCCTCTTCCAGTCAACTTTAAACTTAACCTCTGCCCTTGAATAGTAGAAATACCATTTACCGTTCTGTTCGCGGTATTTCGTCCTGTATGTTGCAACTTCAGGAGTAACTTCCATTCCGAGCGGTTTTTTCCTTATGAAGATTGACGTTGCTGCAGCTTTGTCGGAGAGATTGAATCCGAATTCTGCTTCTGTTATTGCACTTGATTCCATTTCGATGAAAAGTGTTCCCATGAAAAGAGGCTGATCAACCGACGGCTTCTGGAGGAAATTGATTACATAATGAGGTTTATCATCGATCTCTATCACACCTGTAAGGGAATAATCATAATATTTCATGGCATCCATTGTAAGGATTGCCTCGGTATTCTTTGCAATGTCGAGCTGAAGAACACTGGTGGTACCACCCTGCAGCTTGAACAGTACAGTATCCATTTTTTCGACGTCGGAGTTTTTCCTGCCTTTATATATCCTTGCTCCGTCGAACCGCAGGTCGTTGCTGTAGGGAGCTTTGAATATTTCAACAACAGCTTCACCGATTGATACGTAAGTTCTGTTCTTGCGAATTGTTTCCCTGTAGAATGCTGTCATAAGGTTAGGAACTGATTCATAGTTTCTCCCGATCCTTGTAATTGCCCTTTCAACAATAGATTCCGGATCAATCGGCCTTACAACAATTTCCTTTATTGGAATAGGCGCTGTTTCCAGCGAAATTATGTTTTTAAAGCCGTTATCACGGAGAGAGCTTATCGGGAGTATCTTGTTTTTATGTCCCAGGAAAGTTACCTCAATATTGTTACCGAGCAATTCAGGGCTGATCTTCAATGTGAATTCCCCGTCAATATTTGTGATTATCCCGACGTTGGATTCTGTAACTGCCACACTTGCAAAAACAAGCGGGGTCCCTGTTTCAGAGTCAACAACCTTCCCTTTGAGAGTTATAAGATCCTGTTCTGCTACTTTCTTCTTGCTTCCCGGTCCTGCACCCGTTACAGACTGAAAGGTGAAAGCCAGCAGAATGATCACTGCATACGCTGAAATGTTTCTGAATGTTTTCATGGCTTAAGATTATTTGATTTTTAAATAAAAATTGTGATCTTTTGATTATTAATTATTGTTATCCTGATATAAGACCCGTAAAGGACCATTTTACCCTATGCCCTGACTGCAGATTATTTTTATATCTTGCCTCAGGTAATTAATAAATGATGGTTAATCCCATTAAAAGACCGGCCAATCTTGTTTCTGCAGGTTTCTCTTACCTCAGAAGCCACATTTTTCGTGATGGCATGGTCCGGGGTATGCCGGTCACTGTGAGCGTTGAAATTACAAACAATTGCAACCTGAGTTGTCCCGAATGTTTTTCAGGTTCAGGCCGGATGACAAGGAGCAGGGGATATATGGACATTTCACTTTTTAAAAAGATAGCAGGAGAACTTAAGCCTTACCTCTTTGAGATGAGCCTTTATTTTCAGGGGGAATCAATGCTCCATCCTGATTTTCAATCATTTCTCGGGGAAGCGCGAGGAATAAGAACTACTCTGGCCACTAACGGACATTTTCTGTCTCCGGGTAATGCAGAAATGCTTTCCCTTTCAGGATTGAATAAACTTATTATTTCCCTTGACGGGATGGACCAGGATATTTATTCGGAGTACAGGATAAAAGGTAATGTTAAAGTTGTTTTAGAGGGGATCAGGAATGTTTCGGAGGCAATCAGAAGAAATTCTTCCGGTCTGAAACTTGTCATACAGTTTCTTGTAAACAGAGTTAATGAACATCAGATAACCGCTGTCAGGCGTTTTGCTGAAGAAGTCAATGCATCCTTAAGGCTCAAATCGATGCAGATAATTAATGAAGATACATTTGAAAAATGGCTCCCGGCAGAGAAAAAATTCCGCAGATATGAGCTGAAAGGGGAAAAATATTCAATTCTGAACAGACTTCCTGATAATTGTGCCAGAATGTGGTTTAACCCGGTCATAACATGGGATGGTAAGGTAATCCCGTGCTGCTTTGATAAAGATGCAGAATTTGTTCTGGGGGATCT
>CAZWUB010000163.1:7457-8606 GCA_964637415.1 uncultured Rikenellaceae bacterium | reverse complement strand
TCCAGGATTTTCCTTATCACGGGAATATTGGCAGTGCCCTGTCCATGCTCCTCCAGTCTTACCTGTACACCGAGGTTATATCCTGTTGTTGCACATTCGGAGACTGACTTTCCGATCTGCTCCAGTATCTTTTCCCTTGCCGGATCCCCCTCTTTCGGTACTGCGTTAGGGAACACACGGATGCCCAATGCACCTATATCAGAAGCCAGCTGAAGGTATTGCTTCGTGCCTTCAATATTTTTTCTTAATTCAGCCGGATCGGTTGAATGATATTGAAAAGCGCTTGCAAGGCTGATCGCCATGCCTGCATCAGCAAAACGCTTTTTAACATCGGCACGTTGTGCTGAAGTTAAAGTTACCTCGACACCATGGGCATGGGTTGTACGCAATTGCACATGTTCAAATTGTGCCTCTTTGCAGTTTTTTATTATTGTTTCAATGTCCCATTTACTACCGACAAGATAGGTCATCAGTCCAAGCTTCAGCGGATTCTTATTTAAAATGAAAGTATCGTTCTCCTTCTGAATTTCAGGAGATGCTGCAAATCCCGGGAGGGCTATTGCCGCTGTTGAGGCGGCTGCTGTGGTTATAAAACCTCTTCTGGAATAATTTGTGCTCATAATTGAAATATAATGTTGGTTATCCTTTTAAAAAATGATGCTTAACAAGTTGCTTATAGAGCTTAACAGAATCGGGATGTCCGGCCATTACATTTGTTCCGGGCTTATTAATCAGACCGATATACTGATAAATGAATATTTTCTCAACGAAGGGTGTGACTGCTTCAAGTTGTTTGATTACCCTGTCGGGAGGAGCTGGTAATAATGCACTCTGATATACTTTCCCCTCAAACCTGAATACTTCAACATCGGCCCACAGTTCCGATCTTCCGGCGTTTTTGTGTACCCTGTAAAGGTTTTCATAAAAAGCCGCACTTTCTTCAACCCTGGTCTTTTCAACTCCTATTTCATCCTGATATGCAACAAAATCTACATTAAGTTGCTCCAGTTGCTTTGTGTATATATCATCAGTTTTTACATTACGTGTTCCGTACGGAGCTATCAGAGTTTTCTTTCCGGGTGTCAGCTTTTCAGCTTCCGCGGATGAATCATTTACATATTTGATGAAGAAATCCTCATAATGTCCCTC
>CAZWUB010000163.1:0-7357 GCA_964637415.1 uncultured Rikenellaceae bacterium | reverse complement strand
TTACTGAATATTCACAATGCCTTGAATAAAGCTTATCTGAAAGTCAAACCGAACAGGACACAGATTGAGACTTTCAAGAAAAACATTATAAATCTGTTTGGCAAAATTAACGAATCAGAGTCTGAGGAATTCCATAAGAATATTATTTCAGAATTTCTTAAGAATACCTACTATGATCCCAGATATTACATCAACACTAAAGGAAGGGCTGATCTTGTAGTACATTCAGGGAAGGATGCTTCAACCCCTGTAGGAATGTTATTTGAGACAAAAAAGCCGGGAAATAAAAGTGAAATGCCCTCCACAGACAATCTCAAATCAAAAGCTTTTTATGAAATTATTTTATATTACCTGAGAGAGAGGATCAGAGAGAAGAATATTGGTATAAAATACCTGGTAATTACTGATATATATGAATGGTTTATTTTCTCATCTGCGGATTTTGAAAGGTTATTTGCCAGCAATAAAAAACTTATCTCTCAATTTATTGATTTTGATGAAGGCAGGCTTGCCGGATCAACTACGGACTTTTTCTATAAAAACATTGCTGAACCTATTATAGATGAGATTGATAGTGATATATCTGTTACTCACTTTGATATCAGGGACTATGGATCAATAATAAGGAATCCGGACAAAGGGGATGATAGCAAGCTTGTTGCTCTTTATAAAATATTTTCTCCGGAACATCTTCTCAGGTTGCCATTTGCAAATGACAGCAATTCGCTTGACAAAGTATTCTATTCAGAACTTCTTCATATTATCGGACTTGAGGAGACAAAGGAAGGAAGTAAAAAAGTTATCGGGCGTAAAAAAGAAGACAAACGCAATCCCGGATCCCTTATCGAGAATGCTATAGTAATACTTATTTCAGAGGATTGTCTCTCTCAATTGCCAAAAAGATCAGATTACGGTAATTCGCGCGATGAACAATTATTCAATGTTGCACTGGAATTAACGATAACATGGATCAATCGGATACTTTTTCTAAAGCTCCTTGAAAGCCAGCTGGTAAAATACAACAAGGGTGATAAAACATACACGTTTCTTGATAAGGAAAGATTATTTGACTACGATGAACTTAACAAACTCTTTTTCCGGGTTCTGGCAGTGAAAGAGGAGGATAGGAGCGTTGAGATTAAAGAAAAATATGCGAACATTCCTTATCTGAACAGTTCACTATTCGAGCCATCGGATCTTGAGCATAGAACAATAAGGATAAATAGTCTAAATGACAATACAAAACTGCCCATTTTAAGCAATACTATCCTGAAAGACAAAACAGGCAAAAAGCTTAAGGGAGAAATAGAACCTTTGGAATATCTCTTCTTGTTTCTCGATGCATATGACTTCTCGAGCGAAGGTTCCCTGGATATCCAGGAGGAGAATAAAACCTTAATAAACGCTTCGGTTCTCGGACTGATTTTTGAGAAGATAAATGGTTATAAGGATGGCTCATTCTTTACACCCGGGTTCATTACGATGTACATGTGTCATGAGACGATTACCCGCGCGGTGGTTCAGAAGTTCAACGATATAAAAGGTTGGCAGTGTGGATCTATTAATGATGTTTACAACAAAATTGCTGATATTGATGAAGCCAACCGGTTAATAAACAGTCTGCGGATCTGTGACCCGGCAGTCGGATCGGGTCACTTTCTGGTTTCGGCTCTGAATGAAATAATTGCCATTAAATCTGAACTCGGAATACTTGCCGATAAGGAGGGCAAACGTCTGAAAGATTATCATGTTGAAGTGATAAATGACGAGCTCATTATTACTGATGAAAATGGGAATTTCTTTGAATATAATCCCCGCAATAAGGAGAGTCAGAGAGTTCAGGAGGCACTTTTCAGGGAGAAACAGATTATAATTGAGAACTGTCTTTTCGGAGTCGATATCAACCCTAACTCAGTGAAGATATGTCGTCTCCGGCTCTGGATCGAGCTACTGAAAAATGCATACTATAAAGTAGGCCCAGGGCTCAGAGCGCAGAGCTCAGAGCAAAACCATGAACTTGAGACTCTTCCGAATATTGATATAAACATAAAGTGTGGTAATTCGTTAATTAGCAGGTATCCATTGGATGCAGATATAAAATTAGCTTTAAAGTCCAGCAGGTGGACAGTTGACAATTACAGGGAAGCTGTTATGACATACCGTAATGCTCAGTCGAAGGATGAAAAACGGAGCATGGAAGAGCTTATCAGGAAAATCAAGAGTGAGTTTGAAACGGAAGTTTCAAAAAAAGACAAAAGGTTTCTGAAGCTCAATAAACTCAAGGGCGATCTCGTTGATTTAACTGGTCATGGCAGGCTTTTTGACATGACAAAAACCGAGAAAGACGAATGGAACAGGAAAGTAAACAAAATAGTAACTGACATCCAGGTAATCGAATCCGAAATTGAAGAAATCAAAAACAACAAAATTTATGAAAATGCATTTGAATGGCGATTTGAGTTCCCCGAGGTTCTGAATAATGATGGTGATTTTACGGGGTTTGATGTAGTGATAGGGAATCCGCCGTATATAGATATTAAAAATCTATCTAATAAAGATGTTGATTATGTTTTTAACACGTATAAGTCAGCAAATAATCGTGTCAATCTATTTTCTACATTCTTAGAAAAGGATCTCCTTCTTTTAAAGAAGCGAGCATTTTTGACTCAAATTATACCAACCTCATTGTCCTCACAATCATCATATAAGAAGCTTCGAGAAATGATCTTAAAAAGTTTTAATATTAATGAAATAGTTAGATTGCCGAATGAGATATTTGGAGAACATACAGGAGATGTTAAAGTTGACACTCTAATTCTATTCATTACTAATAAATTAAAACAATTTAATGAAATGAGGATAATAGCGTATGATGGATATGAAAGAATTAGTGAAATCAACTCAAAATTTGCTGATAGTTATTTAACAATAAATCAAGAGGTTTGGTTGAATAGCAGCGATTATCTTTTTTCATTCGACTTAAAAAAGCTAGATTCAGAGATTCTTGCAAAATGTGAAGATAAATCGATAAGATTCGAAGAATGTGCAAAATTCAGTTTAGGAATTACTCCTTATGATAAATACAAGGGCCATACTGAAGAACAGATAAAAAATAGAATTTATCATGCTGACTTTAAAAAAGATGAAACATTTAAGCCTTTACTTTTAGGGCATGATGTAAAATATTATCAAGTAACGTGGAACGGTAAAACTTGGATAAGCTATGGTGAGTGGTTGGGGGCATCTCGTCAAAGAGTCTTTTTTACTTCTAGAAGGATCTTGGTTAAGCAGATAATAGATTGGTCTTCGAAAAGAATCTGGGCAGCACTAACAGATGAAGAATTATATAATACACAAAATGCTTTCAATATTATTCCAAATGAAAGTTTTTTGCCAGAATATGTTTTAGCAATATTAAACAGTAAATTAATGACTTACTATCATAGAAAAAAATTTCTAGATAAGTATAAATCAAGGTTTCAAAAAATCCTAATAAAAGATTGCAAACTATTTCCTCTTAAGGTAACTAATAAAGAAGAGCAAGCTCAATTCATTCCTTATGTTGAGAAAATTCTATTTAAAAAAAAGAAAAGTCAAAAATCTGATACCTCTATAGTAGAAAATCAAATAGATAAACTTGTTTACAAACTCTATGGTTTGACTGAGGAAGAGATCCGGATTGTGGAGGAGGGGTGATGGCGGAGAGCTAAGGGCTCAGAGCACAGAGCATAGAGCACAGAGCACAGAGCACAGAGCACAAAGCTCCCGCCTTCGCTGCGACCTTCGCCAAGGCTTCGGTCGCAAAAGAAAGCTTCGGCGGGCAAAGCATGGTTCAGAGAAATAACTTGTAATTCAATATATCAACTTTAAAGGTATATTTATATTAGAAAAATCTTATATATGTAACTTTATAGTTGGAAAATATCAAATTAATTGATATCTTTGAAATGATGAACTTATGACAACAAAAAGAGAGGTTGAAAACTTCTTAAATGAGTTTAAAGAAAAAATGAAAATATGGGACGTTCTGTTCCGGTTTGACAGGGACTGTAATATTCAGACACTGGCGGACCTTGATATCAGACCAACAGAAAGAAAGAAAATACTCGAAAAAATTAAATTGTCAGATTATTCGGAAGGGCCGTTAAAAGATACATTACACGGTGGCAGCGATTTGTGGGTGTTTGGTAAAGAAATTAAGAAACAGGAAGTATATATTAAAATATCTATTGGTAAAATCAATCAACAGGTTATTTGTATTTCTTTTCATTTAGCAAAACATAAAATGTCCTATCCATTTAAAAAGTAACAGAATGAAAAGTCCATATACAGGCAAAGAAATGAATTTGTGCAGGGAGGAGAGAGCTTTTTCCTTCCGTAAAGAAGAATTCACGATTGTTTATCATTTTTACAAATGTGCCGATACAAATGAGTCATTCACAACAACTGAACTGGATAATTTGAATCTTAATCAGTTATATAATCAGTACAGGTCAAAGTATAAACTGCCATTTCCGGATCAGATAATCAGGTTAAGAAAGAGGTACGGATTATCTGCCGCCAAAATGTCGGAGGTACTCGGATTTGGCCCAAATAGTTACAGGAATTACGAGGGAGGAGAAGTTCCGAATATGTCTAATTCCAGGCTAATACAACTGGTTGAAGATTCCAGGGAATTCAAAAAACTTCTTGTACTGAGTAAGGCTTTTGAAGGTAAAATTCTTGAAAAAAAGTTAGTTAAACTAGACCTTATTATAAAGGAACAGGAAGAACAACGATTTAAAAAACAGTTAGAACAATATTTAATAGGGGATCCTGTTCCAAATGTATTTACAGGCTTCAGGTCACCAGACTTTAAGAAATTTACAGGTATGGTTTTATTCTTCATTAACAGGCTGAATCCCTGGAAAACCAAATTGAACAAACTTCTGTTCTATGCTGATTTTAATATGTACAGCAAATCAGGATTTTCAATCAGCGGAACCCGGTACAGGGCAATTCCAATGGGCCCCGTTCCTGAGAATTTTAATAGCTTCTTTGATTACCTTGCCAGAGAAAATATATTTGAAGTTCATACTACTGCATTTCCAAATGGCGGCATAGGAGAACAATTCAAAATGAATAACATACAGGAAATCAACCTGGATATTTTTTCTGAACCTGAATTAAATGTACTTGAAGAAATTGCCGAAAAATTCAGAAACACTTCAACAAAGAGAATGATCGAAATAAGCCATAAAGAAAAAGGCTGGATCGATAATAACCCGGAACGAAAAATTATTGATTATAAATACAGTTTCGATATTAGTTGGTAAATAGACAGGTAAAGAGGCCTTTTGAAACACACTCATCATGAGTAAATATTACATAATCATGTAAATCAATCAGTGAACACTTGTCCAACATAAGAAAGCGTCGAATAGAAAAAGCAACTGTTCGGAAAATCCGAACTGTTCAGGAAGAAATTGTGTAGGGTGACCTCATATCTCTGATATATAATTTGTTGCCCTCAGGATCGTTAGCCACCTCACCTTTAACAGGATCCCAGGTTATCTTTCTTCCGGTGCGGATGGCAATATCGCCCATGTGACTGATAGTATCAGAAATTATTGCGTCATCAAGGGGACAAAGTTCCTTTTCTTCACCTTTAATGACCGAGATAAATCGCTTACCCATCATGTTATTCTCGCTGTTGATCCAGCCTTCTGAGTTCTTCGGGAAATTATTCAGCTTTGTGTCAATCTCAGGAATATCTGACTGGACCGATGACCGGCTGAGTGAGATCCATCCTTTGGTGCCATAAAATGTTGTGCCATTTGTCTCTTTCATTTTCAGGTGGTCGAGCATCCCGTTAGTTGCGATATCATCGCTTACAAAATGAACCTCAGGTCCATTCTGATACTTACACTTTACATCCCATGAAAAAATATTGTTATAAAGTCCTCCCGGTGCCCAGAATTGTCCCCTTCCTTCGGTTGTGTAAATGCCGGATACCTTTTCTTTTAATATCCATACAAGTATATCGAGAGGATGAGCGCCCCATCCTCCGAGAAATCCTATACTGTAATCATAATTGAACCATGAGCTGTTATTCGTTATCCGGTCCGGACAATAAGGTCTCAGAGGGGCAGGTCCGGTCCACCTGTCGAAATCGAAATCAGCCGGTACCGGTACTTCATTGCAAACGGGAGATGAGACAGGATTCTTACCCGGGCACCAGACATCAACTTTCTCTATATCGCCAATCAGACCATCACGGATCATATTATAGCCTAACAGCATATGTTCAAACGAACGTTGTTGTGTGCCGTAATGAAACTTTACATCATTCTTCTTAAGCTCTTTGGCAAGTACCATATATTCAGGGTAACTTAATCCCAGCGGTTTGGCAAGCATAATATGTTTTCCTGCCCTGGCAGCTTTAATTGCCGCCAGAACATGCCAGTGATCCGGTGTTGTAATGTGAACTGCATCGATGTCTTTCCGCTCAAGAAGCTCATCCATTTCAAGATATGACTTACATACTTCACCAACTGTATCATTTTCCTTATAGAACCGGTTAATCTGTTCAGCTGCTTTTTCGCGGCGATCTTTGAATGTATCACAGACAGCAACATTGACTGCTTCTTTCAAAGGTAAAAGATAGTACATCAGTTCCTGAGTTCCCCTGTCACCGACTCCGATATGACCGATTGTTATCCTCTCATTTGCACCCTTATGGGTAGAACAGGAAGGCATAATTATTGGAAAGATTGCTGCACCTATAGCAGCTTTTGCCGAACTCTCTACAAAATTCCTGCGGGAGATCTGCTTCGGATTATCCTGTGTCTTTGTCATAATATTATTGTCTTAGTTTAAAAACCATACCGTAATTCTCCAATCAAATAATCCTCATATTTTCTCTGTAATTCTTCTTTTGATGGCATCCCCGGCAGTATCAGGATCTTGTATCTGAGGTGCAGTGATTCACCTTTTTTCAGAATTATTTTCCCATCATATAATACTGCGGGGCTGTAGTAATAAAAGGGTATTACCGGATCATTGATCACATACCAGCTTGTTGTCGGTGTTGAGAAATCAGGATGTTGCATAATGCATAAGCCTGCTTTCTGTCCGGTAAGGGTATTAAATCCCATATAAAGCCACGGATCTTTCTTATAGTTTTCATTTTGGGACGGAAACAATATTACCGGTGATGTATAGTCCTGATTAAATCTTATTGATAATCCTGTATAGCCTCCCCATGATACCCCATCCGGTTCCCCTTCAACCGGAGTACGATCAAGGGTTACTTCATCAACAAGGGATTCATATGTGCAATCATAATCAATAAAATAACTATTGTCTTCTTTCGGTT
>CAZWUB010000162.1:0-8707 GCA_964637415.1 uncultured Rikenellaceae bacterium | reverse complement strand
CTTTGTGTAAACCTTTGTGCTCTTTGTGGTTAAAAAATATTTTATTAATTATTTATACAAATTTCTTAATGGGAAAATCATACAACATCGCAGTAATCCCCGGTGACGGTACCGGGCCGGAAGTAGTAAGGGAAGCCAGAAAAGTGCTTGTCTCCGCAGCTTCGAAATATGGTTTCAGTATCAACTTTGAAGAGTTTGATTTTGGAGGAGACCGTTATCTCAGGACCGGGGAAGTATTACCCGAATCGGCTCCTGACCAACTTAGAAAGTTCGATTCAATTTTACTCGGAGCCATTGGTCATCCCGATGTAAAACCCGGCATCCTTGAAAAAGGTATACTTCTGAAACTGCGCTTTGAGCTCGACCAGTATATCAACCTGAGGCCGGTAAAGCTTTACCCCGGTGTTGCAACTCCCCTCAAGGATAAGGGACCCGAAGATATTGACTATGTTGTTGTAAGGGAGAATACCGGAGATGTTTATACAGGCATGGGTGGAGTAACGATGAAAGGAACTCCTCACGAAGTTGCTGTCCAGAATATGGTTTATTCAAGAATGCAGGTAGAAAGATGTCTTCGTTATGCTTTTGAATACACCCGGAAAAGGAACAAAAAGAATACACTTGCCCTCTGCGGGAAAACAAATGTGATCACTTATGTTTTTGACCTCTGGGAAAGGGCATTTCATGAAATCGGAAAAGAAAGCTATCCGGAAATAAAACGCGAGTATTATCACGTTGATGCTACCTGTATGTGGATGGTAAAAAACCCGGAATGGTTCGATGTAATAGTAACAAGCAACATGTTCGGAGATATTATAACCGATCTGGGAGCCATTACCCAGGGAGGTATGGGAATAGCTGCCGGTGGTAACATAAATCCCGAAGGAGTTTCGATGTTCGAACCGATCGGTGGTTCTGCTCCCAAATATACCGGGCAGAATATTATCAATCCGCTTGCAGCAATAGCTTCCGGCGGAATGATGCTCGAGCATCTGGGTGAAGATAAAGCAGCTAAGGCAATTGAGGATGCTGTGATGTATGTTACTGCAAATAAGCTCAAGGATATGGGCGCCGGAAAAATGGGTTACTCAACAACTGAAGTCGGCGATCTTGTAGCGGGAAAAATATGAAAATTGTAAATACTCCCTGCTCCGATAGCCGTCAATTAAAGGAGTATTTTCTTAAATATAGCTACTGTAAATATTTGGATTAAACGTAAATAAGTTTCCCCTCCTTTTTTTTAAGGAGGGGAAATTTTTATCCGCAAAACTCTTAAGACTGATGGCGAGACTGAGGTTGTAACAATAATTTGTACTTTACGAAAAAACAATTATATTTGCCCGTCATTTATAAAAATGAATACAAACTTTTTACATCATCATCATCATTTTCAACCCTGCTTTCAGGCGAGGAGATAATGATATATGTAATTTAAAATATATTTAACCCGTCTGAGCAAACCAGGCGGGTTTTTATTTTTCCGCAGGGCTTGCCCGGAATAAACAAATAAAAAATGAGCAGACTTAAAATTGCAATTCAAAAAAGCGGACGGCTGAGTGAAAATTCCCACAAGCTGCTTGAAGAATGTGGTATCAAATTTTCAAACGGGGCAGGTGTCCTCAAATCATCAGCAAGAAATTTTCCCGTTGATATTCTATTTCTAAGAGACGATGATATACCCCAGTATGTTGAACAACAGGTTGCCGATATTGGCATTCTCGGCGAAAATATGGTATATGAGAAGAATAAAGATGTGGATGTTCTTGAACAACTTGGCTTTGCAGCCTGCCGTCTCAGCCTGGCAATCCCAAAAGAAGATTCTTTCTCAGGACCGGAATATTTCAATAACAGGAAAATTGCAACAAGTTATCCCAGACTGCTTTCGGAATATCTTTCAAAAAATAATATTACAGCACAGATCGAAGAGATAAGCGGGAGTGTTGAAATAGCTCCTGGAATAGGTCTTGCTGATGCCGTCTGCGATATTGTCAGCTCAGGCAGCACCCTTCTTACAAACGGTCTCCGCGAGGTTACTACAATCATGCTTAGCCAGGCAGTTATAATCGGGAATAAAAACCTGAACGAGGAAAATAAGGCTATTCTCGAAAAGCTCCTTTTCAGGATCAGATCAGTAAAAAAATCAAAGGAAAATAAATATATACTCCTCAATGCCCCGGAATCGGCTATCGAAAAAATATGTAAAATTCTTCCCGGAATGAAAAGTCCTACAATACTACCCCTTGTTGAAAAAGGATGGTGTTCACTGCACTCGGTTGTAAGAGAAGATGATTTCTGGGAAAGGATCGATCAGCTGAAAGCAGCCGGTGCAGAAGGGATTCTTGTAATTCCAATTGAAAAAATGATAGTCTGATGCGAACATTATTCTACCCCCTGAAAGAGACCTGGAATGACCTCTGCAAACGACCGGAAACCGATACATCGGGGTTTGATACTTCGGTCAGAGCCATTCTGAACAGGGTAAGATCGGAAGGAGATGAAGCACTCCGTTACTATTCCGAAAAATTTGACTCTGTTAAAATTACAGACCTTAAGGTGACTGAAGGTGAACTTAATGAATCAGAAAAAGCCATAAAACCGGAGCTGAAAAATGCAATCATCACCGCGATGGAAAATATTAAAAAATTCCATGAATCGCAGCTGGTTGATGAGGAACCCGTTGAAACAACTCCCGGTGTTAAATGCTGGCGAAAGAGAGTACCGGTTGAGAAAGCAGGACTGTACATTCCCGGAGGCACTGCTCCCCTTTTCTCGACAGTTCTCATGCTTGGTGTTCCCGCCAGGATTGCAGGCTGCCGCCAGGTAATACTTTGCACACCTCCCGGGAAAGACGGAAAAATCAATCCGCTTATATTGTTTGCCGCAAAGCTCACCGGAATAACTGACATATATATGACCGGTGGTGCACAGGCAATAGCTGCAATGGCATACGGTACTGAAAGCATTCCCGGGGTTGACAAAATATTCGGTCCCGGCAATCAGTATGTAACAAAAGCAAAAGAGATCGTAAGTTCTGAGGGGGTTGCAATCGACATGCCTGCAGGACCAAGCGAGGTACTTGTTATTGCAGATTCAAAGGCTGACCCTGTGTTTATTGCAGCTGACCTGTTGTCGCAGGCCGAACATGGCACAGACAGCCAGGTTGTATTGCTTACCGACAGCAGTGATTTGATTGTACCGGTCATGGACGAAATCAAGATACAGCTTGAGAGGCTTCCCAGAAGAGATATTGCAGCACAATCGCTCGAAAAGAGTCTTTCGATTGTATTTCAGGAAATGAAAGATTGTATTGATTTCAGTAATATTTATGCTCCTGAACACTTGATTATCAATACCGAAAATGCAGATAAACTTGCTGAAAATGTGATAAATGCCGGTTCGGTTTTCATTGGAAAATATTCCTGTGAAAGCGCCGGAGACTATGCCTCGGGAACCAATCATACCCTGCCTACAAATGGTTCGGCCAGGAGCTACAGCGGCGTTTCGACTGATAGTTTCCTGAAAAAGATCACCTTCCAGGAAATAACCCGGGAAGGGATCATCAGACTTGGTCCGGTAATCGAATTTATGGCTGAGGCGGAAGGGCTGGAAGGACATAAAAATGCGGTAAGTGTTAGATTGCGGGGAAAGGCCGGGAAGTGAGAAGTATAATTACTGACAGACAAAACCAGGTTTACAATGTTCAACTTAGAAAAGCTTATAAGACCCAACGTAAAACAGCTTACCCCCTACTCCTGCGCAAGGGATGAATTCCAGGGGAAAGCTGAAGTATTCCTTGATGCCAATGAGAATCCTTTCGGAAACCTTAACAGATACCCCGATCCATATCAGCGTGAGTTGAAGACGGAAATAAGCAAGCTGAAAGGTGTACCGGTTGAAAATATTTTCCTGGGCAACGGCAGCGACGAAATAATCGATCTCTGCTTCAGGATTTTCTGCAACCCCGGAACAGACAAGGCGCTTGCAATGTCTCCATCATACGGCATGTATGAAGTTTCAGCCTCAGTGAATGATGTGGGGATCATAAAAATACCTCTCAATGATAAATTCGGGATAGACTTCGATCCTGTTAAATCGTGGATGGAGGATAAAACACTGAAGCTGATCATCATCTGTTCACCGAATAATCCAACAGGCAACTGTATAGAAAGAAGTTTTATTGAAAAGATCCTTTCTGATTTCAACGGTATACTTCTTCTTGATGAAGCTTATATAGATTTTGCTGATCAGCCTTCAATGAAAGACAGTATCAGGAAATTCCCCAATCTTATAGTGATGCAGACATTCAGCAAGGCTTTCGGACTGGCATCTGTAAGGGTGGGAATGGCTTTTGCAAATGATCAGATAATAAGGTACTTCAATAAAGTGAAGCCTCCGTACAATATCAGCAGATTAAACCAGGAGGCTGTTCTCCGGAAACTCAGGAATACAGAGACCTGTTTCAGCCAGATAGCAAAAATCAAAGCAGAGAGAGCCAGACTTTCACAGGAAATTGCTAAATTGTCAGGCGTTGTGAAAGTCTATCCTTCAGATGCAAATTTTATTCTTGTCAGGATGAAGGATGCCGGTCTTGTATATGATTACCTTGTTAACAGGGGTATCATTGTAAGGAACCGGAGCAGCGTGATTGATAACTGCCTGAGAATTACTGTGGGTACAAAGACTGAGAACAACAGGATGTTAAAAGCTTTAAAAGACCGCGAAGCATGAAGAAAGTACTATTCATCGACCGGGACGGCACAATAATTAAAGAACCTGAGGATGAACAGGTTGATAGTATAGAGAAATTCAGGTTCCTTCCCGGTGCCGTAACCTGTCTTGCAAAAATTGCAGGGGAGACTGATTTCGAACTTGTGATGGTGACAAATCAGGACGGTCTGGGTACACCCGCTTTTCCGGAGGAATCATTCTGGCCATCACATAATAAGATGCTGCAGATACTTGAAGATGAAGGCGTACACTTTGCTGAAATATTCATAGATAAAACCTTTCCTGAAGATAATGCACCTACGAGGAAACCCGGAACTGCGATGCTGACAAGGTATCTTGCACAGGGAATAGATCTTGAAAATTCATACGTCATCGGTGACAGGCTTACTGATGTCGGGCTTGCCTTAAATCTGGGATGCAAATCCATCTTTATCGGTAAGGACAAAGCTCCCGGAGCTGATTTCTCTGCCTCCGGCTGGAATGAAATTTACAAATACCTCATTTCAAAGCCACGGACAGCATCGATAACAAGGAAAACAAAGGAAACCGATATAATCCTTTACCTTAATATTGACGGATCGGGAAAGAGCGATATAAAAACCGGGATCGGTTTCTTCGATCACATGCTTGACCAGCTTGCACGGCATGGGGGTTTTGATCTCACAATAAATGCAACAGGGGATCTGAAAGTTGATGCGCACCATCTTGTTGAAGACCTTGCAATCTGTCTGGGTGAAGCATTTCTTGAAGCCCTTGGAAGTAAAAAAGGCATTGAGCGTTACAGTTTTGTTCTGCCAATGGATGATTGCCTGGCACAGGTTGCAGTTGACCTCGGGGGAAGACCATGGCTTGTATGGAATGTTGATTTTAAAAGCATTATGATCGGAGAAATGCCTTCGGAAATGTTCAGTCATTTCTTTAAATCGTTCAGCGATAATGCCCGCTGCAATCTCAATATCAGTGCTGAAGGTACAAATGACCATCATAAGGCAGAGGCAATATTCAAGGCATTTGCCCGTGCTCTCGGATCGGCTGCAAAAAAAACAGGCAACTTCGACCTTCCTACAACCAAAGGAAAATTATGATCGCTATAATAAAATATAATGCAGGTAATATACGATCAGTGCAAAACGCCCTGTCAAGGCTTGGATATGAGAGTATCATAACCGACAACAGAGATGAAATAATAAAAGCCGATAAAGTCATCTTCCCGGGCGTCGGGGAAGCCGGTTCTGCAATGAAATATCTCAGAGAAAGGGAGATTGATAAAATATTAATCTCCCTCACTCAGCCTGTTCTCGGTATCTGTCTGGGTTTACAGCTGATGTGCAGATATTCCGAAGAAGCTGATACAAAATGCCTTAACATTTTCAATTCCGATGTGAAATTGTTCCCGCGATCTGATAAGGTACCTCATATGGGATGGAATAATTTTATTTCAGTGTGGGGCGATATATTCAAAGGTGTCTCGCGTAAAGATGACCTTTACTATGTGCACAGCTATTACGCAGGTATATCATCATGCACAACTGCGATTTGCGATTATATCCTGCCATTCAGCGCCGCCATGAAAAAAGACAACTTCCATGCGGTTCAGTTTCACCCCGAAAAATCGGCCCTTGTCGGGGAAACAATACTTAAGAACTTCCTTGAATTATGAGAGTAATTGTTGCTATCGATATTATTGACGGGAAATGTGTCAGGCTTACACGTGGTGATTTCAGCACAAAAAAGATATATAACGAAGATCCCCTTGAGGTTGCTATGGAAATTGAAGATGCCGGTTTAAGGTATCTTCATCTTATTGATCTTGACGGGGCAAGGGAAAAAAAGATCGTCAACTACAGGATCCTCGAAAAGATCTCCGCAAAAACAAGTCTTATTATTGATTTCGGCGGTGGTATCAGGTCAGACAACGATATAAGGGCAGCATTCAATTCCGGCGCAGTCCAGGTAACCGCTGGCAGTATTGCAGTTACGGCTCCGGAAATGTTCATAAAATGGCTTTCAGTGTACGGGAATGATAAGATAATCCTGGGAGCTGATTGCAGGGACAGAAAAATCTCAATAAGCGGATGGACAGAATCGATAGAAGAAGACGTTAAGGAATTTATTTCACGTTACAATGATCTGGGAGTTAAATATACAATCTGCACGGAAGTTGAAAAAGACGGTATGCTGAAAGGCCCTTCAACTGAGTTATACAAAGAGATCCTTGATGAGGTCAGGATCAATCTTATAGCCAGCGGGGGAATATCATCCCTTAAGGATATTGAAGATATCAGAGAAGCCGGCTGCGAAGGCGTGATAACCGGAAAGGCTGTTTACGAAGGAAAAATTAAACTAAAGGAACTGAGAGATATATGCTGAAAAAAAGAATAATACCCTGTCTCGATATAAGGGACGGAAGAACGGTCAAGGGGATACGGTTCATAGATATTAAGGACGCCGGCGATCCTGTTGAACTTGCAAAGATATATGCATTGCAGGGAGCCGATGAACTTGTGTTTCTTGATATAACTGCAACAATAGAGAACCGGAAAACTTTGGCCGGACTTGTCGAAAGAATAGCAGCGGAACTAAATATCCCGTTCACTGTAGGAGGCGGAATCAGCAGGATTGAGGATGTAGCGGTTCTTTTAAAAGCCGGAGCCGATAAGATCTCAATTAACTCTGCTGCAGTCAGGGATCCGGATTTAATTACCCGACTCGCAGGCGAATTCGGAAGTCAGTGCGTTGTTGTTGCCATCGATACAAATAAAGTTGATAATGACTGGATCGTCTTTGTCGACGGAGGACGGACGCCTGTTCAGCTTAAAACAGTTGAATGGGCTGTAAAGGCCGCTGAGCTTGGTGCCGGAGAGATACTTCTCACATCTATGGCTAATGATGGTACCAAATCGGGTTTCTCAATCGACATAACTGCTGATGTAAGCAGAAATGTCGATATACCTGTCATCGCTTCAGGAGGAGCCGGAAAAATGGAACACTTCAAAAGCGTATTCCTGAATACAGATTGCAGTGCGGCTCTGGCAGCAAGTATCTTCCACTACGGAGAAATTGATATCAGGGAACTTAAAGAGTATCTCATTAAAGAAAATATTCCCGTAAGGTAAAAACCCTCTTTGGCCCTCTGTGAACCCTCTGTGTAACTCTGTGTATCCTCTGTGTAACTCTGTGTAAGTTCTTATATTTCTTTCAGTTACACAGAGATCCACAGAGCCCACCTACGCCAAGGCTCCGGTGGGTGAAAGATTCACAGAGGTCCACAGAGAAAAGAATTTAAAATGTTTGTGTAACTATGAACCAGATCGATTTTAAAAAAGGCAACGGCCTTGTTCCTGCGGTAATCCAGGACAACACGACACTTCAGGTGCTGATGGTCGGTTTTATGAATGAAGAAGCCCTCACTCAGACTAAAAAGGAAGGAAAGGTTACCTTTTTCAGCCGGACAAAAAACCGTTTGTGGACAAAAGGCGAAACATCAGGAAACTTTCTATATGTAAAGGAAATATATATAGATTGCGATAGCGATACCCTTCTGATAAAGGTCGATCCTGCCGGACCGGTATGTCACAGAGGCACCAGATCCTGTTTTGGTAATGATTCCCCGAAAGGATTTCTTTTCAAACTCGAACAAATTGTTAACCAGAGAATTGATGACGATGTAAAGGATTCCTATACAAATAAGATATTCAGGAAAGGTATTAATAAAGCAGCCCAGAAAGTCGGTGAAGAAGCTGTCGAACTAATAATCGAAGCAAAAGATGATAATGAAGATCTTTTCATTAACGAAGCTGCCGACCTGCTTTATCACCTCCTGATACTCTTTAAAGCAAAAGGAGTTACAATTGAAGATGTTGAGGATTGCCTTTTCAAGCGGAATAATAAATAACCCTGTACCTTGCACCCAGTCCTCCATAATTGTCAAATTAAGGAGTATCCGGCACAAAAATTTCCCCTCCTTTTTTTAAGGAGG
>CAZWUB010000161.1:7484-8829 GCA_964637415.1 uncultured Rikenellaceae bacterium | reverse complement strand
ACCGATCACCGATTACCGATCACCGATTACCGATTACCGAATCTTACTTCCTCCCGCTCTTATCCGGGAACGCCGGTATTGCCGGAAGTTGTTTTGCCTCAGTTTTCAGTTTTTCGAGAGCAACACTAATTGCCTTATCCAGCTGATCATCCTGGCCCAGGTATTCCTTATGCGGATCATTCTCCACAACAATATCAGGATCAACACCGTAACCCTCAATAATAAAGCTGCTTCCGTCGGCTGCATAAGGTGCCCACGATGGTGTATTAATATTACCACCGTCTATTGTCGGGGCCGGTCCTGAGATCCCGACAACACCTCCCCATGTACGGGTCCCGATAAGAGTACCAAGTTTATTGTACTTGAAGCGGTATGAGAACAGATCGCCGTCAGATGCAGAATATTTATCACACAGGGCAATTTTAGGTCCAAGATGAGTACCACCGGGATTAATATCTCCGACAGTGGCGCCGGTATTCATTGTAACGTATGTAATAGTTCTCATCAGTCTCTCGATTATCATCGGGGATACATTTCCACCTCCGTTGCTGCGGTCATCAATTATAAGTGCCTCCTTATGCAGCTGAGGATAAAAATGTTCGGCAAACTGATTGAGTCCCGGCACTTGCATGTCAGGAATATGGATATAACCAACCCTGCCGTTTGTAGCTTCACTAACTTTCCTTGTATTTTCCTGCACCCAGTTATAATAATACAGATCCTTTTCCGAAGCAACGGGTTTTACAATAACATTCCTGCTTCCTGTTAATGAAGGCTTTGAATTTAATGTAAGCTCAACAAGGGTTCCTGCCTTACCAACGAGCAGTTCATAGATATCATCTACCTTGTTAACTGGTTCTCCGTTTACAGCCAGAATAAATTCACCTTCCTTTGCATCAACACCATTCACTGTAAGCGGTGAAATAAGCGTCTGGCTCCAGTTGGCTCCCTTGAGTATCCGGTCAATCCTGGCAAAACCCGAGGGATCCCTGCTGAGTATTGCTCCCAGAAGACCTGTTTCTATTCTTTCAGGCATCGGACGTTCACCATTCATAACATAAGCATGTCCGACACTCAGTTCAGCGATCATCTCACCGATTATATATGTAAGGTCAGTTCTGTGGTTGACGTAAGGAAGCAGGACAGAGTATTTTTCATGCATGTTCTTCCAGTCAACACCATGCATTCCCGGATCGTAAAAGAAATCACGCATCTGTCGCCATGATTCGTTGAAAATATTTTTCCATTCAGCCGAGAGATCGACAAGCACTTTCATATCCCCTGTGTTTATCGCATCTTTTAACTCTGCCTTACCGGATGGAACAGGTATTATACCATACCTGTT
>CAZWUB010000161.1:4658-7474 GCA_964637415.1 uncultured Rikenellaceae bacterium | reverse complement strand
TGGGCACCAGCGTTAATGAGATACCTGTTCCCACCTCCACTTCTTTCTTCTCCCTGAGATCAAAATACTTTGTGGCCGGCTGGCCTCCAAGACGTGAATTCATGTTGTAGAACAGCTTATCACCGGCTGACTGGAGGTTATTATAATTTCCCGGTTTAACAGGAAGTGAAATTACCCTGTCATTTATCCCGTCGAAATCTATTTTTACAGTTTTTGCTTCACTTTCCGGCTTTTTAACCTCGTCTGCCTTTTTATTTTTCCCTGTTGCAGCCGGAGCCGGTTTCTTAACCTCAGCCTTAGCCTCAGCCTCAGCCTCAGCCTCTTTTACCTTATCATCAGTAGCTGCAAGTGGTGAAGGAGTATCTTTTGCAAGAGTAACAAGATATATCCTGCTCATATCCACATAAGCATGATTCCATTCGGTTTCGCTGTAAACGGGATTAAAATCTCTTTCAGAGGTAAAGAAGAGATATTTACCGTCTTCGCTGAAAACAGGATCAGCAGAATAGTACCAATTGTTTGTGACAGGAGTTGATTTTTGTGTTTCAAGATTATATATCCTTATTATCGGAAATCCCACCTCCTGACGTACGAATGCGATCCATCTGCTGTCGGGTGACCAGCTGGCATCATAACCGGGGCTTTTAGGTGATTTATCAACAATTGTTATCTTCCCTGATGCAACATCAACATATCTGAGGTCATTCTTTTTTGTTGTGTAAAGAAGTTTCTTGCTATCCGGAGACCAGTTTATTCCAAACAGATAAGTGTTCTGGTCTTTCGTTAACACTTCAGCCGGTTGTGATCTGTCGGCTTTCTGCATCCATATTTCAAATTCACCACCGGCATCTGATATCCATGCTATGTTTTTACCATCAGGAGACCATCTGGCATTTCTCTCATGCACTCCAGAAGTTGCTGTAATATTTCTTGTAACACCCTCCTTAACAGGAACATTAAAGATATCGCCACGGGCGCTGAAAATGACTCTTTCACCATCCGGAGAAGCGCTGACTGCTGTTATTCTTTCGGAAGCATCCCTAAGGGTTTTCTTTCCTGCCTCAAAATCGTCAGCTATATAAATTGTTACTTTCTCAGGCTTGCGCGATTTTGCATTCATCTTATAAATGAATCCTCCGTTCTCGAAAACGATCTGATCCCCGCCGGCAGAAGGGAATTTAATATCGTAGGTATCGAAATTCGTAACCTTCTCTGTTTTCCCGGAAACTGTATTATACACAAACATATTCATGATCCTGTCCCTGTCGGATAAAAAGAATATATCATCACCTATCCACATGGGAAATATTTCCTGGGCTTTTGTATCTGTTATTTTTTCAACCTTACCGGATTCAAAATCGAATATTCTTATATCATCAGCCATTCCGCCTTCATAATATTTCCATGTTCTGAATTCACGGAACACCCAGTTAAATGCAAGTTTTTTCCCATCGGCAGAAAATGAGCAGAATCCGCTTTTGGTAAGGGGTATCTCCGTCGACATACCTCCTTCGGGTGACACCATAAAAAGTTGTCCGAGGAAATCGCTTATCGAATTTCGTCTTGACCTGTAAACTATATTCTTTCCGTCAGGTGTCCATGTCATTACAATATTGTTTGGTCCCATTCTGTCGCCAACATCATCCCGCGAAAGGGTGGCTGTATGAGTAAGTCTTTCAGGTGTTCCGCCGGCTGCCGGAATAAGGAATACTTCGGTATTTCCGTTATACTGGCCTGTAAAAGCTATTTGTTTTCCATCGGGAGAGAATCGCGGAAAGATCTCATATCCCGTATAGGTTGTTAATTTGCGGGCTATTCCTCCCGTAGTTGCTACCGAATAAAGATCTCCGGCATAGCTGAACACGATCTGATCGCCGTTTATTGCAGGGAATCTCAGCAATCTTGCTTCATCAATTGCTGATAATGAAAAACATACTGATAACAGTATGAAGGTAAATCTGAGTTTTGAAATCATGGTTCAATTATTTTAATTCAAGATAGTGCCCTAATTTAGAAAAAAATGTGAACCTGACAGTTGATTCCCTCGGATTAAAACAGGGTATTTTTAATATCCCGTTTAAACTCCTTTACAACCTCGGGAGTATTCCTGTCGGCATAACGGTCATTAACGAGCGGACCGATAGTATGGGCTTTGAGAATATTTACAGGACAGGGTTTCAGTATTTGAGATGCAGCCTCAGGCGAAATGTTAAGATCGATCCATTTCTTCTCTTCGTCTTGTGAAAGGATGGCAGGCATTCTCTTTTTCGAGTTATGGATCTCAGCCATCATCTCATTTGCATCGGTTGTTATTATCGTAAAAGTACTCAGCAATTCCCCGCTTTCTTTATTCTGCCATTCAGAATAGAGGCCGGCAAGGGTAAGTATTTCATTATTTACACTATAGATATACCAGGGGATCTTTTCTTTTCCCACATGCTGCCACTCATAAAAACCTTTCACAGGGATAAGGCATCTTTTTGATCTGAATGATGAAGAAAACGAAGGTTTCTCTCCCAGACTTTCCGAACGGGCGTTAAAAGTTTTATATCTGATTTCATCGGCATCTGCAGCGCTTCTGACCCAGGGAGGTATCAGCCCCCATTTAAGCGATCTGACTGTTCCAGGATTATCTGAACATATCGCTGTCAGTTCAGGCAGGCTGAAAGCATGATAGTAATAGCTTGGTTCATAGCGGTATTTATCAGGGAAGTTAACACCATACCTGTCTTCAATTTCTTCCTTGACAAGATTTACACTAACGGAGAAACACATTATCTGAAAAACAATTCATCATCATTTCCTGAAGAAAGGGG
>CAZWUB010000161.1:0-4558 GCA_964637415.1 uncultured Rikenellaceae bacterium | reverse complement strand
CCTGCCGGGGCAAGTCCTTTATAATTTTCTGTCATCAGACTGATGCTCAAGGGAGAAAGAATATCGGGACGTGAATCAAATCCGTCAATAGCAAGGAGAAGTCGTAAAAGATCCGGGGCTGTTGCAAGCCATGCCCCTGCGGCACCAAGAGCTTCAATATCATTTCCCCCATATCTTGGTGAAAGTAGTTCTCCGGTACCATAAATTGAAGGTTTGGGGAGAACATCAGAAGGTTCATAGTAGGTGACCTCGAAAGGAGCTTTTTGTTGGTGAAGGTTATGGGCGAGCATCATGTCAAATATTCCGAGAGGCTCGAGCACTGATTTTCTGCAATACTGGTCATAAGGCATATCTGTGATCTTCTCGATTACCAGACCAAGTATTGCATATCCAAGATTTGAGTAGGCCCTGCCCGTACCTGGTGTGAAATGAAGCCTTTTGTCGAGTGCAAACCTGATAATTGTCTTTGTATCAACCGGCAGCTCTACTCCCATCTGATCGGCAATTGTAAGTGGCATGAACATCTGGTCACCCCATCGCTGCGACCAACCGGCTTCATGACTCAGCAGATGAGCCACTGTAATATCAAAGGCTCTCTCATCCTTCGGATTACTGAAATAAGGATCATTAAGAATTCCATCTTCCCCAAAAACCTTGTCGTTAAGTGATAGCTTGCCTTGCTCGGCAAGTTTCATGACAGCGACAGCCGTAACCAGTTTTGAAATGCTTGCTATACGGAACTTATGATAAGGTTCTGTTACTTCCCTCGTAATGGTATCTGTAAGTCCAAACCCTCTGGCATAAATTAGTTTTCCGTTTTTTGATACTGCAACAGATGCGCCTGTAACTGCCCATCTCCGCATAAAGGACCTGATACTTTTTTCAACAGCAAAATATTCTCCGCCTTCTGATCTCTCATTGGCAAGACGTACATTATCCGGCACCAGCATACCTGAAGTGCTATTTACTTCTTCAACTGCGCCGGGATTATAAGTTACAGTTGCTCCCAGAAGGGCAACAAGCAATATTTTTTTCAACTTTGGCAATCAGAATCGACTTTTCAGGGTACAAAAATAAAAAGTATTGTTTACAGCCTAACGGACAAATTTACAATTTATTAAAGATTTGCTTTTTTTTATTCACATTTTTATCCCAAATCCATTACTTTAAGGTAATTGAAAATACAAGCAAAGAATTAACTTTGTATTATGTCATTAAAACGATCAACCTTAAGATTTCTTTCAGTTGCAGTTATTTTCTGCCTTGCGGGACGATTAAATGGCCAGGTAGCAGAAATTGACACTTCTGCATATCTTCCGTTATTTTACAGCGGAAGCCTGGAGTATAATCTGACAGTCGCCTCTATGCTGGGCTACTCCAGTGAAATTGAAAGGCTTATCAAGGAAGGAGCTGATATTGATGCAGAGAATGCCGAAGGTGCTACTCCTCTTTACTTTGCAATTCTAAACAAGAGAACTGAAGCTGTTAAAACCCTCCTGAAGCTGGGGGCGGATGTTAATAAGATTTCTTTCAGGGGCGAGACTCCACTTCTGCTTTCAATATTCAACCAGGATATTAAAACTGCAGAAGTGCTTATCCGGGGCGGAGCTGAAATTAATTACCAGAACAAAGCCCTTGTGACTCCAATACATTATGCATCAGTTTACGGCCTGTTTGATTTTGTGGACCTGCTGTTGTATTACGACGCCGGGATTGACAATAAAGATGAAGACGGTACGACTCCGCTTATGGCAGCAATATGGGCAGGTTATCCCGATGTTGCCGATATTCTTATCCAAAACGGGGCTAATATGGAAGCAAGGGATAATGAAGGATTCACGCCCTTCCTGATTGCAGCACAGAATGGAGATACTTTAATTATGAATATGCTGCGAAAAAAAGGGGTGGATATTTATGAAAAAAATATCCATAACTGCGATGCTCTGGCTCTTGCAATAAAATCAAACCAGATCCATGCCACTGAATTTCTTCTCAACGCCGGGGACAAATGGACAGATGAAGGAAGAGATGTTGTGAATTCATGGAACATCGCAGCCAAATACAGGAGAAAAGATATAATTGAACTCCTGGCAAGAGAAAAAGTTCCGGGAAAATATCAGCCGCATTTTGACAGAATGACTATAGCTTTGTCATCAAAATTTAATCTGAAGGATTACTACTATGGTCTGAATCTTTCGTTTCCTGAGCCATTGAGTAATATTGGAATAACAGCCGGTCTGGATACAAAACTCTGGTATACAAGAGTTCTGACAAAAGAGTCCGATGAAATCTTTTATCAGTATTTTGATAAGAGCTCACTTGTATATGCCGGAGTATTTAAGAATTTTCAACTTACTGATAATCTTTTCAAAGGCAATTTTCATTTTTCAGCATCCCTTGCGGCAGGATATTCATTTGGAAATAAGTTTAAAGGAACAGAATCAGAACCGGGTAACAAATTCCGGATCCTGCCGGCAGCATCTTTAAAATGGAATAAGAATGCTTTCGTAGTATTTGCCGATCTGGAATATTTTAATTCCGGCTTTTACAAAACAGGACCGATATGGATAAGAACAGGGTGTGCCTTTAATTTTTCTTTCGATACTGACAAGGTACCCGGAAAAATCATTAAATGGTATTGAGAATGAAGATGAAACTTTTCAGAATATTTTTTATTTTTCTCGTCTTGACACTGTTTTTCTCCTGTGAGAACGAGGAGATCTTGAGAGATATTTCATTTATAGATTGTTCTAAATGCACTGCCGATGAACCCTTCACAGCAGAAATAAGGATTAAGCTCAGTGATCCTTATAAATTCGGATCAGCGAATGAAATAGTATTAATCGAAATTTTTGAAGGCAACCTGGAGGATGATATACTTTTCGGGGCATTTCAGACATCGAGCAATGAGACAGCAATCAACTTACCCATAAATAAAAAATATTCGATAACTGCAACATATTATATAAACAACAAAAGCTATATCGCTGTGAATTCTGTCAGACCGGCAGTAAGATATAATGAAAGCAGCTGTGATGAACCCTGCTATTATACCACACCGGGATCTCTGAACCTGAAGCTGAAGCATACGAAATAACCCCGTCTCCTTTTAATTCTTAAATAACTATCGATAATCGGGAATAAAGCAATTATTATTAAGTTATGTTGATTATCTTCCCGTTCCGCTGTTACTCTTCCCCCTTTCCCGTTTCCCCCAAAGGGGAAAGGCTGGACTTTGCAACTTCCCCCGGGGAAGGAGAACTTTTCCCTGCCAGCTGGCGGGTAAATAAGAAAGGGGGTAAGAATATTTAACTGAAGTTGTTTAGAAATCAACTCTTATAACTGAACAACGGGTTTTGGTTCATTGCTTTTTGTTTGATTAGTTCTATTTCAGCATTCTCCAGCGGTTTGATCTGATCTTTAACTGTCAGTGCCATTTTGAAAAGGTTTTCGTCTCCCGGAGGAACCGCTGCTGTTATCGGATGAGACAATGTAAACCGCAAACCCATTAAAATATCCTCACTTGTCTCAAGAGGCTCGTACCAGCATTTTGGATATTTCCTGCGATCGGCATTTTTCGGCCATGGTCCCTTTGCCATTGCTTTCAGTGCCAGGATGCCCATTTTCTTTTCCTGTGCACGTGCGAGTACCTGGGGGCCGAAATTGCCTGCATTCCATGTTGAATAGTTAAAGGGGAAGAGGATAGTGTCGAAATCAAAACGGTCCATCATAGCCATTGCTGCTTCCACTGAATGAGCTGAAAACCCTATGAAACGTATTTTACCATCTTTCCTTGCCTGAAGGAAGGCTTCCATTGCACCGCCGGGGCTGAAGATCTTTTCAACATCCTCAAGAGTTGTCAGTGCATGGAACTGATAAAGATCAAAATGATCCGTACGCATATTCTTCAGGGATTGTTCAAGTTCTGCCCTGGCTTCATCACGGGTACGCTTTTGAGTTTTACAAGCCAGGAAAACATCTTTCCTGTAGGGTTCAAGTGCAGGCCCTAGCATAACCTCTGCATTGCCATAGGAGGGAGCCACATCGAAATAGTTAATACCTGCATCAATGGCCATTTTAACACGTTCAGCGGCCTCTGCAGCTGTTGCATCTCTTACAACAATACCTCCGAATCCTATAAAAGAAAGCATCTCTCCGGTTTTACCCAGCATTCTTTTTTCGATCTTACCTTTCACTTTTTTTCTTTTGATCTCCGAAAGATTTGCCGGAAACAGTCCGATCAACGGGACTGTTACTGCTGTTGTTCTGATAAAATCGCGACGTTTCATGTTATTCCCGTTTAGTTTTTAATGGAGGCAAAATAGGTAATTTAATTTTAATTTACAATAAGATTATTATGGCGTTAAGGTGTTATGGCGTTACGGCGTTAAGGCGTTAAGGCGTTACGGCGTTACGGCTTTACGGCTTTACGGCTTTACGGCTTTATGGCCTGAGATCCGAAACACCGTAATGCCATTGCGCCGTAATACCGTAATACCCTAACGCCGTAATACCGTAATACCCTAACGCCGTAATACCGTAATACCCTAACGCCGTA
>CAZWUB010000160.1:0-8858 GCA_964637415.1 uncultured Rikenellaceae bacterium | reverse complement strand
CTCAATCCTGTTGTTATCATCAATACGCTGCAGGATATCGCCCGTAAGTTTAGTGTCAAAAAAAGCTACAGGAAGCGACATTAATTTCTGCAGGAATCCGGAGATAATTGAGACATTAACACGCGTGCCGATATGTAAAAGAAGCCATCCCCTGATGAATTCCACCGACATCCGGCCGATAACAAGTGCCAGTTGGGCAAAAAGAATGAGGTAGATAAAACCTATATCATTATTATTCAGACCGGTATCGATTATTGATTGTGTCAGGAAAGGTACTATCAGCTGAATAATACTTCCGATAATTAATCCCAGGATAAGTTGTCCGATATATTTCCTGTAGAGGCTGAAATATTTAATAAGGAACCTGAATCCGTGAACCGGTTCTTTTTCATTTTCAATTTCTGACAGAGCTGGAGTCGGTTCCAAAATCAGTACAAGGCCTGCCAGCTTCCCGTCTTCAATAGTTGAGGCCCAGTTTCTTGTAAAATCCTCGCGGGTAAATGTTACAAGACCTATAGCAGGGTCAGCAGCATAGATTTTATCCTTAACAATTTTGTAGACAACTATGAAATGCTTCTGCTTCCAGTGAATTATACAAGGCATGGGAACCTTTTCAGCAAGCAAAGCGAAGGGGATCTTTACTCCTATTGTACGGAATCCCAGACTGTCAGCTGCTTCAGACAGGCCAAGAAATGACACCCCTTCCCTGGTTATATAGCATTTTCTGCGGATCGTTTCCAGAGTAAAACTCTTCTTATAATATGCTGCAACCATTTTAAGGCATGCCGGACCGCAGTCCATTGCATCTGGTTGTCTTACAAAAGGAAATGACATTCTTTGCCTGGAAAATATAATTGAAGGTAAATATATTTATTTTTATATCAGGAATTACCTTAGAAATAAATAACACGGCAATTATTTTAATAATTTGCATATAAGTAAATAGTATATTTGCGTCTGATTTTAGAATACAAAATTGTTCAAGCGGATTTCAGATACAAAGATTATTGAGGGTATAAAGGCTCAGAACGAAGATATCCTTACCTGGTTATACGATAATTATTTCCAGTCAGTTAAAAACCATATAGTCAAGAACAGCGGCACTGCGGATGATGTACCCGACATATTTCAGGATACAATAATTATTTTATATAAGCAGATAACGGGTGAAACATTAAACCTCACGACAGATCTTAAGGGTTATTTTTTCGGGATAGCAAGGAATTTATGGAATGCCCAGCTAAGGAGGAACAGCAAGACTACAACGATAGAACCTGAGTTTGATGTTGCTGATGAGGTTGCCGTAGAAGAATACGAAGATCCCATGTTTGAAAGGATCATGAGCAGGGCCTTTCAGAAGCTGAAGCCCGACAGCAGGATGATACTTACCCTTTATGCCGACGGTCATTCTTTCCAGGAGATAGCATCACGTATGCATCTCAAAAATGAAGATTATGCACGTCGTAAAAAATATCTTAGCAAGGAGTCATTGCTTGAGCTTGTAAAATCAGATCCCGAATATCAGGAATATTTACGTTTTCGCCGGTAGAAGAGTATGGCAGCTAATACTGCCAGCCCTGATATTATAATTATAAGTAAAGGTCTGCCGGGGAAATATACAGGTGAATTATCCCCATAAACAACAAGTGTTGCCCAGAAATATGGATGTGATTTAAGCTGTGTGGCATTTTTCAGGTAAGATGTGCGTGACTTTCTTAAAGCCGTACTTTTGTTATTTCCTTTTTTAAGATTTCTGTAAAATCTGTTTATAATTTCTGTTCCGGATTTATCTTCAATTTCCCACATCGACATAACCACAGACTGGGATCCTGAATAAAGAAAACCTCGTGCGAGACTAAGGATCCCCTCTCCCGTTGATAAGATGCCTGTTCCGGTATTACAGGAACTCAGGACAACCATTCTGGCTTTAAGCGGGACTCCATAAACCTCGTATGTATAAAGCAGACCGTCATCGGGATCATCATCGACCTGTGAAAAGATCATTGCAGAATTCATCGGATGCTGGTCACTTAGGTAAGTATGCATTGCCAGATGAATGATATTATAACTGTCAGCCACATTTTTAAAAACAGATTCCCTGGCTTTATCATTCAGATAAAGACTCCCGTTCGAAATTCCGGCCACAAATTCTGCCTCCTGCCGGGCATAAGGCAGATCGTACAGAAAGCCCCTTCCCTGCTGTCGCTTTGAGAATAACGAATCGAGATTAATGTCGCCTCCGTAGAAAGGTGAGAAAGCCGCCAGTTTATTTTTGCCCCTGATATCCCTTGTGACAATTTCTTTAATCAGGGTTGCTGAATATGCGTAGGAAATATTAAAATCATTCATAAGATAATCCAGCTTCCTGTAAAAGATACCTTCTCCGGTATATTTATCAGATAATATTGTTTCGAAAGGAAGGTAAGACAGGTAATTATCAGGCGAGATCAATAAATTGCGGGAAACCAGATACCCTCTGACAGGTTCAATAAGAATTTTGTAAAGCTCATTGCCCACATTCTGATAATGCTTAAATGCAATCCCCGGATTTTTTTCAAGGGAAGGATTTGATAATAATACCCGGAACTCCCTGAGATTTGTATTAAGAATTGAATCTGTTCTGAAAGTAAGCAACTCCCTGTATCGTCTGTTAACTATAAAAATATAAAGCATTGAATCTGAAACAATATAATTAATATAGTTATTGTTCCTTCCCACAATTGACGGTATGTCTTTCATTTGCGGGGCTTTTGTATTGTACTTGAGTGCATAATAACCCGGGTAGTCATTTTCAAAAGTAAGAACGAGGGAATCCCGTACCCTGATTGCTGCAAGTATCTCATCATTAAGCTTCGTAAGAAGTATTTTATCAGGTTTCTCCTTATCGTTCTCGGAAGATATCTTTGAATTTAATATCCCTATATCGCGTTGAAGTGATTTTTCAAGCTCGGCAATATCCTGAGGAATATGGAACTGAATGGCATTTAATTCCCTTGTTGCAGCAAGCAGACCTGCCACTTTGCTTTTTTCAGCAATTTCAAAGGCTTTTTCGAGAAATGAACGGTCTCCGGTTTTTTTATAGCACAGTTCAAAATCATGTATAGCCATAAGGTAGGAGTCACGGTAATGATCTCCAAGTACGATCCGGCTCTCCTCCTCACTTATATTGATCCTGATCTTTTCTATAACAGCGATAATCAACTCAGAAGTAGAAGCTAAAGCTTTGAGAATCTCCTCATCATTGGTTTGTGAATAGATATCCCGGAGAATTTCATATTTGGACCTGAGTATCTTTATATACCTTCTGTCAGCCCTTATGGAATCGATTGAAGGATTCTCAAAACTTCCTTCAGGCACCGGAGATTCCCATCCGTAAAACAGCAGTTCCTGTATCTTGCCAAGAGCTTCCTTACTCTGTCGGTTATTATGAAGTGCCCTGGCATAACCTTCATAGACCTGATCGCGGAGACTTGCATCCTCCCTGTGCCGCATCAGATAATCGTTACATGCTGAAAAATATTTTATGGCAGATTTTGTATCATTTTTGTAATTTAAAAGATATGTCGCATAATTCTTAAGCACTTCAATGTAATATCTGGAATCTGTCCCGTAGTATTTCCTCGAACGTTCAAGAAGATCATAAAGGACCTCCTCTCCTTTCCTGATATTACCTGAATTACCCAGCGTGATGGCATAAGTATGTATCATATTGAACGCCAGAAATGAATTATCCTTAACTGCAAGGTCCAGACCCTTTTTAAAGTATTCCTCTTCTTTCCCATCCATACCCAGATATCCGTAATTAATTGCCATGCTGTTTATCAGTGTAATATAATTCTGATCCTGTACAATATTATTACTCTCTATCACTGATTCAGCCTGCTCAAAATATAATCTGGCTTTTGCATAGTCACCCATTATAGAATACCCTGTTCCAATAGTAGTGTATAAATTACTAAGGTCCTTATCCTGGAAGGCTTTAAGTATGCTCAGAGCCCGGTCTGTATAACTAATAAAATTTTTATAGTCAGTGTTCACAATTGCCGCCCCGATCAGAATAGCTACTGCTGAAGCCACTTCAGGACTGTTTTCCCCGTAATAATTACTTGAAAGATCAATATACCTGAGCAAATTGCTTTTAACATTGGAATAATCACCAAGGTGATTATATGCCACTCCAAGGTTATAGAGTGATTTTATATACAGCTCATCATTACGGGAATCCAGGTTGCCATTTATAGCTGCAGACCTTGAAAGGTAATGAATTGCCTCCTCGTATCTTACCGCAAATAAATGACACACGCCAATATAATAATTGATCTCCGATATATGAGCGCTGTCTTGGTTCTCTCCCTTGATTGATTGCCGGAGACTGTCTGCAAAAGAAATAAGGCCTTTTTTATCACCTTTTAAGCTCAGGTAATAGATCCGGTTACCTATTTCGTCTGACGATCCTGAATTTACCGCTAAAACACTTTCAATCACAGGTACTATTATCATATCATTCTTATTTCCGTGTTTAGCGGATATGAATTCAGTAAATAGCGGATTTAATAATACGGCTGTTATAAAAAAAGGCCTGGCAAAGCTCAAATAATTTTTGTAACGGACACCCATTGTTTAATTTAAATATATAATCACCGACCCGTCAAAAGTAAGGTGTATTTTTATAAATGATATTTTTTAATTAAAATATTTCCTTCTGCATGTAATTCATTTACAGTGCAATAAATATTTTTTTGTTTTTTTCTCATTTTTTTGTGTCACAAACAGATCATAAATGACATGTAATAAAACAAAGGAACCAAACAGCCAAACCAAAAATAACAAAACAAATAAAACCAAAAAAAATGAAAAACCTGACTTCAGAACAAATGAGAGACATTTTTGCCAATTATGAACTTTCATCGGAGGAGATGTATAATGTAAGAGGAGGAGACAAAACTCACAGCGAACCTATTATGCTGCCTCCCACACCACCAATCAAAATATGAGCAAAAGAGTATTATCCTGTTCAGAATTTCAGGTTTTAATGTATACATCATATAACTCTTCCATAAGCGGAAGAGGCTTTATACCGGATAGAAAAACTTTGCCGGGCATTATAATATGGGAATATGCAGTAAATTAACCTGTTAAATGAATAAGATGAATTTCAGAAAAAATATAAAATATAAACCAAAATCTATGAAAACAGTTGATTTTTCATATTTCTCTGAGCGCTATCTTGCCGGGGAGATGAATGAAGCTGAAAAAGAATGGTTTCGTAATGAGCTTGGAAAGAACGAGAAGCTACGTGAGGAAATTGCCCTCAGGCAGAATATAAATTCGGCTCTGAGGAATCATGAGGTTATTCAGCTCAGAAGTAAACTATTATCGATAGGTAAGAAAAAAGCTGAGGAAGAAGCAGCCAAAAAGCCCCGCAAAAACAGGTCCCTTACAAGGGCTGCTATCTTTACAGGACTTATTCTCTGCGGGAGCCTTGCTCTGCTCAACACAAGAAGTATGACTACAGAAGAGGTATTTGAGCGCTACTACACAACTTATGATGTGACGACTCCTTTACGATCTGTGACGGATGCCGGTAATTCTGATTATTCCACTGCTCTTGAATATTTCAATATTAAGGATTACAGGAACGCAGCATATTATTTCAGCAAAGTGCTCAGCAATGATCCGCGCCATATTGAATCAGTAATGATGACCGGTATAGCAAAGTTCGAAGAGGAAAACTATCCTGAAGCGTCAGTTTCTTTCACAAAAGTAATTGACAACAAGGATAACCTTTTCTTCGAAGATGCCCAATGGTATCTCGCATTGTGTTACCTTAAGACAGGAGATAAGGAAAAAGCTGTTAATTCCCTTTCCGTCATCAGACAATCAGAAAGTATTTACAGCAGGAATGCAAGAAAAATCCTGAGACAGATAGATTAATAATTTCTTCTTCAGGGTGAGTGATATAATCTGAAGGTTTTACTGTTGAGAGATAACCGTCCGGCATGACGGTTATTTTTCATTTTTACGGGCAACTATTTTAACTTCTGTCCTCCTGTTAAGCTTTCTTCCTTCCAGGGTAATATTATCTGCAACAGGTGATGTATTTCCATATCCTTTATATTGAAGACGTGTTGAGGGAATGCCACTTCCAACAAGATAATTTACAACCGAAAGAGCTCTTTTTTCCGACAGTATCAGATTATAACCGTCAGTCCCTGTTGAATCAGTATACCCTCCTATTTCAATAATAAAATCCTTATTGTATTTAAGCAGATCAACAAGATTGTCAAGCTCAGACATTGATTCTTTCTTCAGCTCCCATCTGTCAATCTCATAAAACACATTTGTCAGAAGCATTTTTTCGCCCACCCTGACAGGACTTAAAGAAATATTTTTCATCAGGGGCTCCATGACAGTATGAATTCCTTCAAACATAAAATTCTCTGAATAAAAGAGATAACCAGGTTTAGATACATTGATCCCGTAATTATTACCCGGAGGGAGGCAAACAAGAAATATCCCATTATCATCAGTCTTGCTTCTCAGGGTGATCTTGTCTGTTGTCAGATTTATTAATTCATAGTCAGCTTTGATCCTTTTACCCGTTTCGCGGTCGGTGACTCTTCCCTTAAGATAAGATACAGGATTAGGCCGGAATGATTTGTCAGGATAAAAGTAGAAGATGTCTTTCCCGTTTGCATTATCTCGTTTTGATGAGAAGTACGCTTTCTGTCCACCGGCCTCAATTACAAGGCCCATATCATCAGCTGAAGTATTGACCGGGTATCCAAGATTTTGAGGTTCAGTCCAGGTACTGTCATCTTTCATTCTGGTAAGATAAATATCCAGTCCACCCATCCCCGGTCTCCCATTTGAAGCATAATAGAGGGATCTTCCGTCAAAGTGAATAAAAGGCGACATTTCATCACCTTCAGTATTAATTGTTTTGCCAGGATTGGCAGGTTCTGACCAGGTACCTTTGTCATTAAGGACTGTATACCATATATCTTTTCCACCGAGGCCGCCTGCTCTGCTGCTTGAAAAGAACAGCATGCTTCCATCAGCGCTTATTGATGGTGTCGATTCCCATGAATTTGTATTGACAGGGGAGCCCAGATTGTAAGGAATTGACCATTTCCCGTCATTAAATGCTGAAAAATAAATATCACAGCTACCAAGCCCTCCCGGCCTGTCACATGCAGTAAAATACATATAATTGCCGCTGGAAGATAAGGTCTGAGCACCTTCGTTCTGTTTTGTATTCAGAGGCTCTCCTGCGTTGAAAGCAGTTATCCATCCGGTGTCGGTCTGATAGCTTAAATAAAAATCTTCCTGGTAAATTCCCCTGTTGAATGAATTCATTGAGCTGAATGACTGGCGGGTGAACATCAGTGTTTGTCCATCGGCCGTTATCGAAGGCCAGTACTCATCTTCTTTCGTATTAATGGCGCTTCCGACACTCACGGGACTGAATGGTACAGGTTTTTTCTTAGCTTCAATTGCGAATTCACAGTTCCTTATATTCTTTATGGCTGTCTGCTTGTTCTTTTCAATGCCTCCGCCATGACGGAGATATGCCTTGTAATTTTTTAGTGCACCCGAATAATCTTCTGTCATCATTTCAGAACTGGCAAGACTGAAATAAACGGGCAGATATGCCAGAGAATCAATCTCAACAGCTCTTCTGTAGTGTTCCACTGCTTTGGAATGATTGTTCTGCCGTGAATAAAGTTCTCCCAGCATCATATGTGCTTCATAAAACTCCGGATCGTGGGAAAGTGATATTTTGAAAAGTGTTTCAGCCTTTCTGTAATCGAGGTACTCATAGTACGTGACACCATCATTATAGGTCTTGATGGCTTTGTTCGAATTACTGTGAAGGGTTTGTGAATAGATATTCCGCCCTGCCGTGCAGGCTGTGAGTAAGAGTATTATCAGTAACACTTGTCTCATTGGCAGGTCATGGTATATGCATAAATTTATGAATCTGGAGGGAAATTCTCCATTGAGGACTTTTACGCACATAATCAACAATAGTTGGAATAACCGACTTAAATCTGCTCCATTCAGGTTGCAGGAACAGCCGGCATGTATTTCGGACCCTCAGCTGGTATTGTTCAGCCCAGAGGAAATCATCCGGCGTCTCAATAATGATCTTTAATTCATCAGCCAGGTTGCAGATATCTTCAGCGGGAGGCATATTCCTTTTTGGTGAAAGACATATCCAGTCCCAGTTACCACTGAGCGGCCATGCCCCTGAAGTCTCAAGAAAAGTACTGATCTGATTTTCCTTAAGTCCGGAACATAAATAATCAAGGTTCCACATAAGGGGTTCTCCTCCTGTCACTACTACTGAATCAGCACCTGAGTCAACTGCATTTTTTATTATCAGATCTGTGCTGACCATTGGATGAAGGTCGGGATCCCAGGCGAACTTAGTGTCACACCAGTTGCATCCGACATCACATCCGCCAAGCCTTATGAACCAGGCTGCTTTACCTGCATGGAAGCCTTCTCCCTGAATTGAGAAAAATTCTTCTACAAGCGGAAGCATTTCCCCCTCCGATTTCCCCTTAGAATTAACTGTCATTGTTGCCGGCCCGGATTATCTTATTGCAGAGCCTGAACAAAGATAAGGAAAATAAATATATTTTGTTCTATTTTCTGATTCTCAGGAGATTCAGGAACTCGTCAATAAAGAATGTATTGTCGTGGATACCCGAAAAACGCTCAGCCCCAGGCCCATAGGAAAAAATCGGCACCATTGTTCCTGAATGATCTGTCGTTCCGAAGGTTGCGGTTACTTTCCTTTCGGCAATATTTCCTCCGGTAAGCACCAGCCCCCCGGTCTCATGATCGGC
>CAZWUB010000159.1:0-8869 GCA_964637415.1 uncultured Rikenellaceae bacterium | reverse complement strand
GCAGCTGAGGATCAGAGAAATAATTATACAGTTTTACATAACGGGGAATTATGAAGCTATATCGTTTATCTGAAACCCTGAAACATAAACTAAAGAACCAGAAATAATCTAAACCGCATATGGATACTCCAAGAGAAACAATGGACCGGATACTACCAAAGAAAAAAGGCCTTCAGAAAAAGCACATAATTTATATTGCAATTGGTCTGGCAATGATCCTCCTAATATATATGGCATTCTTTACAGACAGGACCTCCACATATAAGGTTGATAAGGATAAGCTCATAATTGAAACAATTATCCGGGATCAGTTCAACGATTATATAACAGTTACCGGAACTGTTGAGCCGATAAGCACCATCTTTCTTGATGCCCAGGAAGGAGGGCGTGTAGAGGAAATACTTATTGAAGAGGGATCGATGGTAAAGAAAGGTGAAATCATCCTGAAGCTTTCAAATCCCGACCTGCATCTGGCAATACTTGACAGTGAAGCTCAGCTGGCAGAAAAGGATAACTTCCTCAGAAATACCCAGATAGCTATGGAGCAGGACAGGCTCCAGATAAAGAGGGAATTGCTGAATCTCAAATATGATATAGAAAGAAAGGAAAGGAATTTCAGGCAGAACGAGATGCTTATAAAAGATAACCTGATATCAAAGGAAGAGTTCATCCGGTCAAAGGAGGATCTGGAAATGGCAATTCAGTCGAGAGACCTTTTCATTGAACGCCAGAAGCAGGATTCTATCTACCGGTCAGTACAGGTTGATATTATGATAAACAACCTTAATAATATGAGACGCAACCTGGAACTGGTCAGACAAAGAGTTGAAAATCTTAATGTAAGAGCTACAGTAGACGGACAGCTCGGGCTTCTTGTTCCGGAGATCGGACAATCAATTTCCCGTGGAGCAAATATGGGCCAGATAAACGTTCTGACATCATTCAAGGTTACAGCACAGATTGATGAACATTATATCGACAGGGTAAGAACTCAGCTAACTGCGACGCTGGACAGGCAGGGAAGTGAATTTGACCTTATTGTAAAAAGAGTTTACCCTGAAGTCAGGAACGGGACTTTTGAGATTGATATGGTTTTCCAGGACACCATGCCTGATAATATCAGGACAGGCCAGACATATTATATCAGTCTGCAGCTGGGGCAGCCAAAAGAATCGGTGCTTGTTCCTATCGGCGGATTTTTTCAGGAAACAGGCGGACAATGGATCTTTGTTCTTGATCCTGAGGAGACTTTCGCGATCAAGAGGGATATTTCAATCGGCCGTAAGAATCCGAAATACTATGAAGTGCTTGAAGGATTGCAGCCAGGTGAAAAAGTAATAATCTCGGGATATGAGACATTTGGCAAAAATGAGAAACTTATTTTTAAAAAATCCAGTAACAACTAATATTAACAGTCATGATCAAAACAAATGAATTAACCAAGGTCTTCAGGACTGAGGAAGTTGAGACAACAGCTCTTAATAAGGTGAGTCTGCACGTTAAGGAAGGAGAATATGTAGCTGTAATGGGGCCATCCGGTTGCGGCAAATCGACCCTGCTCAATATTCTGGGATTGCTCGATAATCCGACTTCCGGAAGCTACCTGTTCAACGGCACTGAGGTTGCCAATCTAAGGGAACGCGACAGAACAATTTTCCGTAAGGGGAATATCGGTTTTGTATTTCAGAGTTTCAACCTCATTGATGAGCTGAATGTTTATGAGAATGTTGAGCTTCCTCTTATTTATTTGAAAATGAAATCAGGAGAAAGAAAACAGAAAGTTGAAGAAGCCCTTACAAGGATGAAGATCACTCACCGGGCAAAACATTTTCCTCAACAACTTTCCGGAGGACAACAGCAAAGAGTGGCAATAGCCCGTGCTGTTGTTGCAAATCCCCGCCTTATTCTTGCTGATGAGCCGACCGGTAATCTTGATTCGAAGAACGGGATTGAAGTAATTAATTTACTTACAGAGCTTAACAAGGAAGGAACAACAATCATTATGGTAACCCATAACGACAGGGATGCGGGATATGCCCACAGGATAATTAATCTCTTTGACGGTCAGATAGTAAGCTAAAGGGATCCGTTCTCAAACTTCTTCATCTTGTTGTATAGTGTCTGCCTTGTAATACCAAGTTTTGCAGCCACAACGCTGATATTGTTTCCATGCCTCCTGAGGCTCTCAAGGATCATTTTCTTCTCCATCTCTTCAAGAGTGAGTTCATCGGAAGGAAGATTCTTTGAAGCAGGTTTAAATTCAAAATCCGACGGCAGAAGAACCGGAGATTCGGTCATGATAACGGCTTTCTCTATTGAGTGCTGGAGCTCCCTCACATTCCCGGGCCACCTGTAATTCGCAAGCTTCTCCATGGCATGAGTGTTGATCTTAATGGGTTGCCTGTCATATTTCCCACAATAAAACCTCAGGAAATAGTTGGCAAGTATAGGAATATCGTCAACACGGTCGCGCAAAGGAGGCACTTCTATCATGATCGTATTGATCCTGTAAAGGAGATCTTCGCGGAACCTGCCTTCACTTACCATTTTTATCAGATCACAGTTTGTTGCACATATCAGTCTTATATCCACCGGCACCTCATTATTTGAACCTATCCTTACAATCTTTCTGCTCTGAAGAGCTTTCAGCAGCCTGGACTGGGAATGAAGTGATAAATTACTTATCTCATCAAGAAACAGGGTTCCTCCGTTTGCAAGTTCGAATTTTCCTTTCCGGTCTTCCCTGGCATCAGTGAATGCACCTTTTATATGACCAAATAATTCACTTTCGAACAAAGTTTCCGGTACCGATCCCATGTCGACGCTGATCATCAGCTCCCCTGCCCTCTTTGACCGGTTATGTATCTCCTGTGCAATCAGTTCCTTTCCGGTTCCGTTTTCCCCAGTTATAAGAACATTCGCTTCGGTGGCAGCAACTTTCTGAACAATGTTCATTACATTGATCATTGTCGGCGAGATGCCCTGGATCAATCTGGGATTTTCCTTGCTCATATGAGAATTTTAACTTACGAATTTATAAAAAATGTCTAAATATTTGACAGGATATTAAATAAACTCACCCCCTTCCCATTTCTGCAGGACGACACGAACTCACCCCCTACCCCCTCTCTGCTACGCAAAGAGGGGGGTAATTGACGTTAAACATACTGTTTGTTTTTGCTTTATTATCATTATCAAATTTTGTTTTGCGGCTTAATTTCTGACATTTTTCCAATTTTACTGCAACTTACTGGAAATTTTGCCGTCTTTATCACAGGAATTGTGTTATGAGTGAGGTTATTATCTAAAATTCATCTATAAAATGACTGTAAAATTAAATCCCAATGAGGTTGTACTGAAAGCCGGAGATACAAATCAGGTTGTTGAAAATAAAACCGTTGAAGGAAAGCTTATTGTTACAAATCAGCGTATTTATTTCAAAACCCTGAAAGAAGACCTGCAAAAATTCAACCTTGAAATACTTTTTGAGAATATTCTTGAAGTAGTATTTTATAAAAATGGCTTATTTGCCCCGAAAGGTATTAACGTTGTTACAAGGGACGGACAGAATCACGCATTCCCTCTGAAGAATCGTGACGAGATAGGGCAGCTGATTAACAGGATGTATTAGCTTTGTGCCCTTCATATCTCAGCGCTTATTCATATTTAAGAGACTGTGCAGGATTGACCCTTGCTGCCTTTATTATCCTGAAGCTTATAGTAAATAATGCAATCAATAATGCTATACCTAGTCCGGAAACAAAGCTGAAAACTCCCGGATTAATTCTGAAATAAAAATTCTCGAGCCATCTGCTGGCGACTATATAGATGAGCGGCCATGCAATCAGTGCTGATACAGAAACAAGTATAATGATCTCCTTTGAAATAACAAAGTATATTCCGGGTATTGATGATCCCATAGCCTTCCTCACTCCTATTTCCTTTGTTCTCTGTTCAACTGTGAAGGATGTCAGACCGAACAGTCCCAGTCCTGCAATAATTATTGCAAGAAGTGAGAATATTACTGCCATCTGAGCATTTTGTTTTTCCTGCAGATACATCTGTTCAAAATCTTCATCAACGAAGTAATATTGAAGGGGATCGTTGGAAGTGAATTGTTTCCAGGTATTTTCAATCTCTGTAATTGTTTGCTGATTATATTCTTGTGAAAGCCTGATAGTCACATAACCCCACAGGTTATCCTCTCCCTTGAACTGGAAAACATAGGGCTGAATCGGGTTGCGCAGTGACTCAAAGTTGAAATTCTTAACTATACCAATGACCTGCAAAGTTCTGAAGTTCCCGGAATCCCCTGGTTGCATGAATCTTGCATTCTCAATATCTGTAATATTGAAATTTTTTGCTGCAGCTTCATTGATGATGCATGCATTTCTGTCGGTAGGATACGTTTTATCAAAGCTGCGGCCTTCTGTAAGCATCATTCCATAGGTTTCAATATAATCATAATCTATCCGGTTGGTTGTCATGAGGAATGATTCATCCCTCCTTCCTTCCAGTCCGTAGCCGTTGGTATTGTTATTACGACCGGGAACAGCTGTGGAGCTTGCAATATTTACTACACCGGGGATCTTTTTTACAGCTTCCTTAAACGCTTCAACCCTGGATTCAAGAGCTCCGGCCCTGTTAATCACAAGCATGTTCTCTTTATTGTATCCGACATCTTTGTTAAGCATAAAAGAAATCTGGCGGTACATAATAAGTGTACCTGTAATAAGGATTATTGATACTGCAAACTGGAACACAACAAGTATCCTTCTTATGGTTCCGTTTTGCATGCTCCCCCGGACGCTTCCTTTGAGAACCTCATAGGGATTGAAGGAAGAAAGGAAGAGCGCAGGATAACTTCCGGAGAGGAATCCCACAAATAATGTAAAGGCAAGCAGACCGGGGATAGTGTACCATTTCGCCAGAAGTCCCAGTTTGAGCTCCACCCCGAGGAGATTGTTGAAATATGGGAGGCTTAGTTTTATAATGATCAGGGCAATAATCAGCGAGAATAGCGACAGGATAAACGATTCTGAAAGGAACTGGCCAATGAGCATTCCACGTGTTGACCCGGCTACTTTTTTTATTCCAACCTCCTTTCCTCTTCTTGAAGCCTGAGCAGTCGCCAGGTTCATGAAATTGATGGCTGCAATCAGTACAATCAGTATTGAAATAATTCCGAATATTTTCAGGTATTTGGGATCGCTTGCTTCCTTGAATTGCTGCTGGACAGAAGGATCAAGATGAATATCCTTAAGATTCTGAAGGAAGAAAGAATACTTATTACCCTGGCCCAGAAAATCTTCAATAGATATCCCCATAAATCTCTGAATTTCAGGTCCTACATATTTCTCTAACAGTGTCGGGATTTTTGCTTCGGCAGTTTTATAGCTTGTATTTGGTTTAAAGAGAAGATAAGTAGAGAAGCTATTGCTCAGCCATATTGGATCCTGTGACCTTGGATTGGTCATAAATGATACAAGGATATTCGCCTCAAAATGCGAATTTCCGGGAATATCCGACATAATACCCGAAATAAAATACCTGGCCGTATCATTACCGATTTTTATTGCTTTATCTATGGGATCTTCATTCCCGAAAATTCTAAGCGCGGTGGATTCAGATAATACTGCACGTCGGGGCTGGTTCAGAAGGTTTTTTGGATCTCCCTTTAAGACTTGTATTGAGAAAAAGTTAAAAAACGTGGAATCTGCTTCAACAACATGATCATCAGTGAATGTCTGGTCCTTGTATTCCACAACTGTTGGCCCCCGTCCATTCATCCTGAGGTAATCTTCAACCTCAGGAAACTCTCTCAGCATTGTGGGACCGATGGCTGCACAGGTATAAGCTCCGATAAGTTCCTGTCCTCCTATCTTACCATTAAGGACCAGCCGGTAAATTCTGTCTTTCTTTACATTATATTTATCATAGCCCGCTTCGTTTAAAACAAAAAGAGCTATCAGCAGGCTGCAGGCGATCCCTACCGAGAGGCCAAAAATGTTTATTAATATATAAGACCGTTGTCTTTTAAACGATCTCAGACTATGTTTTATAAGATTGCTAAACATTTGATTATATGATTATTGATGCGCAGGTTTTTATTTTTAATGTCACTTCAGGATTTCTGAATAATGTTTTTCTAAGGACGATCAATTATTTCTTTTGTTGCATTTCAAAAAATTATTCGTCTTTAACAAAAAAAACGGAAATAAAACCATGTTAAAAAATCTTCTTAAAACAGCTTTAAGACACATCCGTAAACACATAGGGTACAGTCTTTTAAACATTCTGGGATTAACGCTGGGTATACTTAGCGCTCTTCTGCTTATTATTTATGTCTCTGATGAACTGAGCTATGACAGGTACCACGAGAACGCAGACCGGATATATCGTGTTTCATCAAAAATTACGGAACCGGATGACCAGTTTACTTGGACCGTTGCACAGATTCCGATGGGACCGCAGGTAGTTCAGGATTACCCGGAAGTGCAGGCTTTCGTGAGGTTCATACCCATGAACAGGGCTTTATATAAATATGAGGATAAAGAATATATCGAAGAAGATTTTTATTACGTCGATTCAACACTGTTTGACATTTTTACATATAAGATATTAAAAGGTGAAGTACGGTCGGCAGTTAAAGATCCCGGTAAGATTGTTCTTTCAGAGACTGCCGCAGGAAGATATTTCGGTGATAATGACCCAATTGGCAAAACCATTACAAGCGGTACTTCAACCTTTGAAGTGACCGGTGTCATTAAAGATGTACCATTCAATTCCCATTTCAGGTTTGAAGGTATAACGGCAAGGAACAACCTGCCAAAGCAGCTTGGTACCTGGGGTAATTTCGGGGTATTTACATATCTCCTCCTTCCCCGGGATTTTGATGTAAAAGCATTTGAAACAAAGATGCAGGGCATGTACGATGCTCATATGAAAACAATATTCGAACCTGTACATATAACGGTTGAATATATACTTGAGCCGGTTACAAAAATACACCTTTATTCTACAAATGCCGGTGAACCTGAACCTACAGGGAGCATAACCTATGTGTATATCTTCGGAATTGTAGCATTATTCCTGATTCTCATTGCAGCCATGAACTATATGAACCTTGCCACAGCAAGGTCGGCAGGCAGGGCACGTGAAGTCGGATTGCGCAAGGTTGTCGGGTCACGCAGGGGAACCTTGATCGCTCAGTTCCTGTCCGAATCTGTTGTTCTTACAATTATTTCTCTGTTGACTGCCATTATTTTATTTATTATTATTTTACCAAAATTCAATCTTCTTGCCGGAAAATCATTCAATCTGAGTATTCTGTATAGTCCCGTAGTACTGCTTACAGTTATTGGCATCTTACTGGTTGTCGGAATTATTGGCGGAAGTTACCCGGCTTTTTTCCTATCTCGGTTCAGTCCCTCAACTGTATTGAAGGGTGAAATAACACAGGGCCTGGCAGGCAGCCTGTTCCGTAAGATCCTTGTGGTTATTCAGTTTGCGATTTCAGTTTTGATGATCATTTGCACAATGGTCGTTTTCAAACAGCTGAATTATCTTAAGAAAATGGATCAGGGATTTGATCCTGAAAATGTAATATCCCTTGAACTAAACCGGAATATGAATCTGAAATATCCTGTACTGAAACAGATACTGCTTGAAAATGAGGACATAAGCTATGTTACCGCCACCAGTACTCCCATGGGGGTTGGCTCCGGCAAACTTCTGTTTGGTGTAGAAACCGATCAGGGTATGGTACAAAAAGGGATTAACTTCACTGTTGTTGACCATGATTTCATTGAAGCTCTGGGTATTAAAATGGTAAAAGGACGTGATTTTCAAAAAGATATGCCATCTGATACACTTACGGCAGTTGTTGTAAACGAGACTTTTGTCAACCGGATGGGCTGGAGTGATGCAATAGACAAGAAGATTGATCTTGGTGATGGCAGTCAGCTCCGGGCAAGAGTTGTCGGTGTTATGGCAGATTATCATCAGACGGGTATGTACAATGAAATTGAATCTCTTCTTCTGGCCTACCGCGATAGGAACAATGTTGTTTATATCAAGATGACCGGTAAAAATATGGAACAAACACATAATTTCATTGAAAACAAATGGAAAGAAGTTTATCCCGATCAGCCATTTTCTTATACATTTCTTAAAGAGAGACTTAACGAGCAGTTTGAGGCTGATGAAAAACGTGGTTTTATCTTTACCCTGTTCACCATTCTGGCAATTCTGATAGCCTGCCTTGGATTATTCGGGCTTGCCTCATATATGGTCGAGCAAAGGACCAGGGAAATAGGAATCAGAAAAGTTTTCGGGGCAAATGAAAGCATAATAGTCAGGCTCATCTCGAAAGATTTCCTTATACTGATAGCTATCGCGATTGTTATTGCAGTTCCGGTCGCCTGGTATCTAATGAGCAACTGGCTGGAAAACTATGTTTACAGGACCAATATCGGAGTGGTACTCGTTTTGCTGGCAGGTCTGCTCACAATAATAATTACTTTTATTACAATTAGTTATAAGGCTTATCAGGCAGCAATACTGAATCCTGCAAATTCAATTAAGACTGAATGAAATACCTGAATAGTGATACTTATTCCTCAACTATTGCAACGCCCCAGGGATCCAGAATGATCTTATCTCCTTTCCTTAAAGTGGCATCAGTAAGCAGACTGGTCCCCTTGTTGTAATTATATAATACAGGGACAGTTTTATCTGAATAGTTCAGGTAATACCTTATAGTTTTTCCCTGATCGTTATTTCCCTGTCTTATGACGACAGGATAAGTAAGATGGTTCTCTCCGGGGATCAAAGTAGCTTCACGGGCTTTTTGTGAGACAATGGCTGA
>CAZWUB010000158.1:6956-8872 GCA_964637415.1 uncultured Rikenellaceae bacterium | reverse complement strand
GATAGCCCTTAAGAAATTCCAGAGCGGAGAGATCAGCATAACAGACCTGAACATTTCCCTTGGTGAGCGCGAAAGTGCCAAAAGAGATTACATCACTGCTATAGAAAATTACTGGGAATCATATTACAGGTTAAGAATACTGACCTTATTTGACTTCGAGCTCAATCAGAAGATAATGTATGATAATCCGATGCTGACTACCAAATAATCCCGGGAAATTATCTTTTTACAAAAATTTTCCCTTCTCCTGTTTCAAGACAATTACCTACATGGGAAGAATAACTGAGACCTGCTTTTTTTAATTCAGTTACTAGTTCTTCCTTTTCATCAGCCGGAACTGTAACCAATAATCCGCCGGAAGTCTGGGCATCACACAGAATGATCTGTGTTAACGGGGAAATCGTTTCATCCCAGATTACATGCCGGGAGAAGTGCTCCAGGTTATTTTTTGACCCGCCGGGAATAATACCGGCTGCAGCAAAATTCGCTGTTTCTTCCAATACAGGAACCCTCCCGGAAAAGAGTTCAACATTTAATCTGCTCGCGACTGATACTTCACTTAAATGTCCGATCAGTCCAAATCCGGTTATGTCGGTACAGGCATGTACAGAATACTTTTCAAAAATATCGGCAGCTTTTTTATTCAGCTCCGACATAAGTGATATCAATTCCGTTTTTGTCCTTTCACTGAGAAGACCCCGTTTCAAGGCCGTGGTTAATATTCCTGTCCCGACAGGTTTTGTCAGAATGATAGCATCGTTTTCTTTCGCACCCGAGTTTGTCCAGATCTTATCAGGATGAACCTTTCCGCATACTACCATTCCGTATTTTGGTTCAGGATCTTCGATTGTATGACCTCCCGGAATACATATTCCTGCTTCCGCCGCTTTATCGGAAGCCCCTTTCAGAATCTCCTTAAGAACTTCCATAGGGAGACGGTTGGAGGGAAAGCCAACAATATTCAATGCAAACAATGGCTTTGCTCCCATGGCATAAATATCACTCAGTGCATTCGCTGCAGCTATTGATCCAAAATTGTATGGTTCATCAACAACAGGTGTAAAAAAATCAACTGTCTGGACAATAGCTGTTTCCTCATTAATCCGGTAAACAGCCGCATCATCCGAAGTCCTGGTGTCAATCAGTACATTGGGATCAGTGCTTGAAGGAATGTCTTTCAATATTTTTTCAAGCTCCTGGGGTCTTAATTTACATGCACAGCCGAGTCCCTGTGTATAACCTGTAAGTTTGATTTTTCCACTATCAATTTTCAGCTCACTGATCAGATCGTTTCCTGAAGGCCGTAACCTGTTCACAATATCGGTGATCATTTCTGATGCCCGGTTTATTTCATCTTCTGAAGTATACCGTCCTGTAGAAAACCTTATCGTTCCCATTGCAAAATCGGGATCGAGCCGGATTGCCGTCAGTACAGGTGAAATATCGACAGAATCTGTATGACAGGCAGCTCCTGCAGATGCTGCAATACCCCTTGCTTCCATTTCATTTATCAGAATATTGGCTTCAAGCCCGGGGAAACTCATGCTCAATGTGTTTGGAAGCCTAAGCAAAGGATGACCATTGACCCTGATCCCATCCAGATTATCCATAAGTTTCTCCTGAAGCATATTTCTCATCTTCTGCATATGCCCGATATTTTCATTAAGGCTGCGATATGCAATCTCACATGCTTTACCCAATCCGGCTATTTCAGGCACATTTTCGGTTCCGGCCCGCTTATTCTGCTCATGATCTGCTCCATGAATAAGCTTCTCAAGGATGATCCCATCCCTTATATACAATGCTCCCACTCCTTTTGGTGCATAAAGTTTATGACCTGCTATTGACAACATGTCAACACCCATTTCCCTTACATCGACAGGATATTTCCCGACTGATTGAGCTGCATCTGTATG
>CAZWUB010000158.1:0-6856 GCA_964637415.1 uncultured Rikenellaceae bacterium | reverse complement strand
GCTAAGTTAAAAAAAACAGAGTGTAGTTCAATCAGTTGGACAGATTGATTATTTTTACATGAATGTAATTCATATTTATATCCAAACGGATAATATTGTTAATTTGCAGGTTGAAACAGTTTTAATATCACAATCATGAAAACAGAGAAAAGACGCACTTTCATTAAGAAGTCAGCAATGGCTTCGGCAGGAATAGCATTTGGAGCACCGGCATTTATAGAGGGTTATGCCCGGATTAACCCGAGTGATATTCTTAATGTTGGAGTTATAGGAATAAATGACCGCGGCGGATTTTACGGAGGCGGAGGCCATACAGCTAACTTCACCAAAATTAAGGAAACGAGAGTAGCTGCAATTTGTGACTGTGTGGAATATCTCTTACCCAAAGCGGTTACTGATATTGAAAAGCTCGGTGGTGCAAAACCCGCCACATATATTGATTACCGGAAAATGCTTGAGAACAAGGATCTGGATATTATTGCTATAGCCACACCTGATTACTGGCATGCAATTATGACAGTAAATGCCTGTCAGGCTGGGAAGGATGTATATGTTGAAAAACCAATTTCCTATAATATCGATGAAGGCCGGAAAATGGTTCAGGCTGCAAGAAAATACAACAAAATAGTACAGGCAGGTACACAACGAAGGGCGAACAGGGTTAACAAAAAAGCTGTTCAGCTTCTGCGTGAAGGAGTGATCGGAGATATCTATATGGGCAGAGGTACAGTTTACCGTTCGCGTCCGAGCATCGGGAAAAAACCTGACGGCCCTGCTCCAAAGGGTGTTGACTGGGATCTTTACAGAGGACCGGCACCGATAATGCCTTTCAATGAAAACCACTTCCTTTACAACTGGCACTGGTACTGGGATACAAGTACCAGCGAATTCGGGAATAACGGAACTCATTACATGGATTTTATCAGATTATCAATGAATTTAAATGAACACCCGTCAAAAATAGCATGCTGCGGAGGTTTTTACGCTTATGCTGATGAATCAGACCAGGATGTTCCGAACCTGCAGGTAGCAACATTTGAATATGCAAACGGCGCAGTGCTTGAACTTGAAGTCAGAAGCCTGCCCACACCAAATGATCCATGGGGTATTCTGTGGCTTGGGACCAAAGGCTATGCATGTACCGTTGGCAATACTTTCCAGGTCTTCCAAACCGGTAATGAGAAGGCGGCTGTCGCCGGTCAGACAGGAACTGCAGCATTCAGTACGGGAGCCCAGCAGGACAGATCCAATAAAGCATCAATAATTGTCACACAGGCAGATCTGGAACCCGACCTCCGGTTCGATGAGATAACAAAGGCAGGAATTGATTTCCACTTCCAGAATTTTGTCGACTGCGTAAAAAGCAGGAATAATAAAGATCTTATCGCCGACATTGAAGAAGGATATCTTTCAACAGCTATGATGCATCTGGGTAATATCGCATACCGTACCGGAAGGAAACTGATATTTGACGGGAAAACCGAGAAATTTGTCAATGATCCTGATGCAGATTCTTACCTCTCCCGGCCCGGTGGCGGAAGAAAACCTTTTAACATGCCAACAGAGGTCTGATACGAATAACAAAAATGATCAGTCAGGTATTACTGAAATAAAAACATGACTTTAAGAAAATGCACACAGGTTGTCAGAGGACAACATGCGATTGACGGAGCCGGAGTTCATTTGCGCAGAGTTCTTGGATTAAGGACAGTGAAGGATTTTGACCCCTTCCTGTTGCTTGATGGTTTTGACTCTTCCAATCCTCAGGATTATATAAAAGGATTCCCATGGCATCCTCACCGCGGAATCGAAACAGTCACCTATCTTTTAAAGGGAGATATTGAACATGGTGATAGTCTAGGCAATAAGGGAGTTATACGTGATCTGCAATGTCAGTGGATGACTGCAGGATCGGGAATTATCCATCAGGAAATGCCGATGGCATCTGAAAGAATGCTTGGTTGTCAGTTGTGGGTCAATCTGCCCCAAAAAGATAAAATGACTTTACCCGCTTACAGGGATATCAAAAAAGAACACGTTCAGGTTGTCGAAGTTGATAATGCAACTATCCGGGTTCTGTCAGGCAGGTATCAAACCAGTACCGGAGCAGTAAAAGGAGAATATGTGAAGGTCCAATATCTGGATATTGATCTGAAACCGGATAGTATCTGGGCATATAACGAAACTTCAAATGACCAGACAATGTTTCTTTATCTTATCGACGGGACTCTGGCTGCTGATGAAGAATTGTCAAAGTTTGAGGAAAAAGCCTGTGCCATGCTGATGGCCGCTTCCTCAACAGAAAGTTCTGATTTTGATGAAGTGAGAGTCAAAGCCGGGCCCGCAGGAGCAAGATTCTTCCTGATAGCGGCCAGACCACTGGGAGAACCCGTTGCCTGGGGCGGGCCCATCGTCATGAACACGCAGGAAGAACTGGAAGAAGCATTCAGTGATCTGGACAACAATACATTCATCAGACACGATAAACCTCAGGAATTTTGAATTCCTGTTTAATAATCTCTTATTACAGTGAATTAAATTTCACTATACTAATAGAATATTTTATGGTTTGATGAACCTGAAAATATCATTATCAAAAGAGATCTCTTTACCATTAAGCAGAAGTGCCGACTGAATAAGTCCCAGATGAGAATAGGCCTGCGGAAAATTGCCAAGCAGTTCCCGGGTCTCAAAATTAACATGCTCACTGAGTAATCCAAGATGATTTGAAGCATTGAGGGTGTTTTCAAAAAGTTCCTGAGCTTCTTTCAGATAACCTGTCTTATAAAGACTGTTTACAAGCCAGAAATTACACAGGATGAATGAGCCTGCAGGTTTTCCGAAATCATCCTCATTTATGTACCTGAACATAAACCCGTTTCTTGTAAGTTGTTCTTTAGTCTTCAGAACTGTACTTACAAATCGGGGATCATCAGCTTCAATAAGACCAAATTCTTCCATAAGAAGATTTGAGGCATCCAAATCTTTAGATCCGTAATATTGAACGAATGCACCTGTCTCTTCATTCCAGCCAAAAGAAAATATGTCTTCCCGTATTTCCCCGGCAAGTTCTCTCCACTTTTCAGCATACTGATCCTTTCCAAACATTCCCGCGATCTTTACTGCCCTGTCAACTGCAACCCACGACATAAGCTTGGAATACACAAAGTGTCTGTCAGGACCTCTTATCTCCCATATTCCTTTGTCGGGTTTCATCCATTGTTTACTAACTACAGCTACCATCCCCCTTACAAATGTCCAAAGCTCTTCGGAAGTATCGAGTGTTGACGGAAATTTCTGGAGTGACATCAGAATTGCATCAATCAGTACACCATATATATCATTCTGCTTTTGAAGATAAGCTGCATTGCCTTTTCTTACGGGTGGAGAGTCCATATATCCTTTAAGATGCCCGATAATTTCTTCATCAAGGTCTTTTTCTCCCCGTATCCCATACATTATCCTGATATCTTCCTGTTTCCCCTGATTTACATTAAGGATGAACCGCTGGAATTTTCTGGCAGAATTTGTATGTCCTATCTGTAAAAATGTCTTAATCACCATCGATGAGTCCCTTATCCAGCAGAACCGGTAATCCCAGTTCCTCGTCTCACCTATTGCCTCGGGCAAAGAAGTGGTTGGTGCAGCCACTATCGCTCCTGATTTGTCAAAGATCAAAAGCTTCAGGATAAGTGCACTTCTGAGAATCTCCTTATGATATAAATTGAAGGTCGGAGTTCTGTTCGACCAGTTCATCCAGTATACTTTTGTTCGTTGATACTCAAGATATGCCCTGTTGTAATTGGTCCTTACAAGTTTCTGATTATATGTAACACAAAAAAAACAATCATTTTCCAGGGTGAAGAAATTACTGCCCATTATCAATTCATGTGGCAGATCACTGTAAAGGTACACCGATTCATACCTTCCTTCAGTAGTAGTATGTTTTATAAAACCGTTATCGACAAATCCTTTTGTTTGTCTTGCATAGTTCAGCTTCGGGAAATATTCTATCCTGATAACAGGCTTACCCTTCCTGACCCTGAAAATACGATAGATCTCGGGAGCATTATAATAATTCTGTTCATCAGTACGGTAAATTGGCATAAAATCAATAACCTCCAATGATGCCTCAGGAGAAGTGAATGTGGTTCTCAGGATATTTGTATTATTGATATATGCCTGAGTAGCAGAATAATCTCCGTTTAATGAAAAGCCGAAATATCCTCCTTTTTCATCATCCAGAAGACGGGCAAAAATTGAGGGGGAGTCAAAATCGGGCAGGCAGCACCAGTCTATAGAACCGTATTTCGAAACCAGGGCACTGCTTCTGCAGTTGCCTGTTATTCCATAATCTTCTATTTTCATATGATCAGTTAACCATCATCCTTAGAAATTTCAGAAATCTTTCAATATCCCTGATAGTGAATCTTGCTTTTTGTGACGCTTCTCCTATCTTGAAAGTGATTGCACTACGGGGAAGGGCATCGAACATGTCTTCATCAGTCGTATCATCTCCCGCGGCTAAGATAAAATCATATTTACTGTAATCGAAATAATTTCTGATTGCAGTGCCTTTTGTGAACTCTGATGGTTTGACTTCAATGATCTTATTACCTCTCATCAGGTGCAAATGTCTTCTTGTACTGGGATATATCAGTTTATTTACAAGCTGTTTGACCCTGAGGTCTGCAAGCCATTTATCAGTATTGCGATAGTGCCAGACAATTGAAGTTTCTTTTCTCTCTATAATCGATCCGGGGGTTGTATCTGTCACTTCCTGCATTATTTTCACAATTTCATTCTGCCATGTAAGCTCCTTCCTGTGTAATGAAATCCACTCTCCCTTTATTCTTCTGCCGGCACCATGTTCTGCAAAAATTATTATATCAGTATCACGGAATATACTATCAAGGAACTCTTTGTTTCGTCCGCTCACGATTGCCAGATCGACATCCCTCATGGAAACCAGAGACCTCAGGAGTTTTATAAGAGCCGGAGAGGGCAGAGCCCCGGCAGGATCTTTATTAAAAGGAACAAGAGTTCCGTCATAATCAAGAATTATCAGCCTTTTCCCCGCGTTTTTGAAATTATCTGCGATATCCTTCAACTGCGACGATTTGAGGGATTTCTTTCTTAGCTTCCCCTGAATGATATGAATTCTTTCGAGTTCCTCAATAAAATCAAAGGACCATTTGACTATGTCCTGTTTCCTGAGTATCTTTTGCATGGATCTGAGCCGTTCTTTTTGCTCTTTTTCCGGCATTGTTAGCGCCTTGTTCAAAGATTCAGCCAGCTGAAGTGAATTATTTGGATTTACAATGAGAGCATCCCTGAGCTCTATAGCTGCACCGGCCATTTCACTTAAAATGAGGACACCCGGTTTTCCGGCTTTTGCTGCAACAAATTCTTTTGCAACGAGGTTCATTCCATCCCGCAGGGGTGTTACCAGTGCTACATCACTTTCGTGGTAAAAGGCTGCCAGTTCATTAAATGAAAAATTCTTATAAAAATAGTGAATCGGAATCCATCCCGTGAGTGAATATGTTCCGTTGATATTCCCTATCATTTCATCAATCCTGGTCTTAAGGTCCTGGTATCTGTCAACACTGCCGCGTGATGGAACAATTATCATCAGCATTGACACTTTGCCAATCCATCCGGGGTTATTCTGCAGGAACAGCCTGAAACCTTTCAGTCGCTGTAATAATCCTTTACTGTAATCAAGTCTGTCAACAGAAAGGATTATTTTATTGCCCTGATTTTGTTCCCTGAATTGTTTTATTATAATCTGTGTATCAGGTTGTTTATGTGCATCATAAAAACTCCTGAAATTGATCCCCATAGGGAATGTATCGACTGAAAGAGTACGGTTACAAAAATTAAAGGTATTATCATCCGACTCTATCCCTTTTATACGGTAAAGAGTGCTGATGAAATGGCGCATGTAGTTGAAGGTGTGAAAACCTATAAGATCAGCTCCGAGCAGGCCTGTGAGCAGTTCTTCCCTGTCTTCCAGCGTCCGGAAAAGCTCATATGAAGGAAAAGGAATATGAAGGAAATAACCAATCCGTACTGAGGGCAGATGTTCACGTATCATCATCGGCAACAGCATCAGATGATAATCGTGAACCCATATTATATCATTCTCCCCTGCAACCTCCTTTACTTTTTCGAGGAAAAGCAAATTCACCTTTTTATAAGCTTCCCAGTATTCAGATTCGTGACTCACATAAACATAGAAATAATGAAAGAGTGGCCATAAAGTGGAATTGCTGTATCCTTCATAGTATAACTCAACATCTTTTTCGGTCAGAAAAACCGGATGAAAATTGAATTCTGACAGCTGCCTGCTTATTTTCCTGTCAACCTTCTCATCCGATGAATAGATACCCGGCCAGCCTATCCAGTGCTTTTCATATTCAACATTTAGTGAATCAAGCCCTGTAGCAAGTCCTCCCGCACTTTTTTCAAAAGAAATGACATCATCCTGTACTTCAGCTTTTACAGGAAGTCTGTTGGAAACAATAATAAGTTTTACCTTGCTATTTGCATTCATGATGTCAATATACAAAAAATCACCCAATTATTAATTAAGAAAGGCAACACGAATTCTATCTACCCGCTGAAATATGATAGAAATCCCGGACACACCAAGTATTAAAAGACAGTATCACAGGACCTGCCAAAAACGCTTACCTGTTCACTGATACTAATAGTAACAGGATGGGATCTGTAACAAAGCGGTATTTCTACTTTTCTGAAGCTATATCGTAGATTTTTATTTCCATGGGATTGCTCGTCATATCAGCAATCAGGGTACCGAATTCCTTAAAATATGATGTGCCGAAATGAA
>CAZWUB010000157.1:326-8885 GCA_964637415.1 uncultured Rikenellaceae bacterium | reverse complement strand
AGAAAAGGAGAGGGGGAGAAAAGGAGAGGGGGAGATAAGGAGACAAGGAGCGAAGCGACGCAGTTCCGCGAAGCGGAAGGGGGAGATGGGGAGAAAAGGGGAGGGGGAGATGGGGAGAAAAGGGGAGGGGGAGATGGGGAGATTTGTGGATATAGGAATAATATTTTACCTTTAAGTGTCTCGTTAAAATATGTATTATGAATCTTATCAAATCACACAAGGAGCTGATTGTATATCAGTTAGCTTTTAAGGTGTCCATGGAAATATACAAGATCACCAAAACATTTCCGAAAGAAGAGATCTATTCTCTTACTTCACAGATCCGCAGAAGTTCCAGGTCGGTCTGTGCTAACCTTGCTGAAGCGTTCAGAAAGAGAAGATATAAAAAAGCATTTATACTTAAACTGTCTGATTCAGAAGGAGAAACAGCCGAAACTCAGGTATGGCTAGATTATGCCCTCGAATGTGAATTTATCCCTGAAGAAACTTACTCCAGAATTTTCAATGATTATGAAAAAATCCTCGGAATGCTGGTAAGAATGATAAATCATCCGGAAAAATGGTCCATTTAACCTCTTTCAGTTACCAATTATCCGTTCCCTTCTAATCCCCACTCTCCCTTTCCCCTCTTCCCCTCATCTTCTTCTCATCTCCTCTTCTCCCCCTCGCCCACTCTCCTTTTCCCCTCATCTTCCTATCTCCCCCTCTTATCCTCTGATCCGTGCCATGATCTCATTGAACAACGTCAGCTGCTCCTTCAATACCGCCACAGGATCTGTATATGGTGTCGTTGCTTCAATCAGTATCCATCCATTATACTTTATACCTGATAACAGTTTGAACAACTGCTCATACGGATACTCGCTGATCTTTATGCCTCTGATGTGCGTAGTGTCTCCTATCCACTGTTTTACCGAGTTGAAATTAGCTTCCAGTCCGGGAGGATTAAGATCGACATTGTTACTGTTCCAGCACATCTTCACATTCTTATCGGTCACCTGCTCAAAGATAGCTTTCATATTCGGGATCTCCTGGGTAATGCTGCCATGACATTCCACCCTTATAAGCTGTCCGTAATCCTGAGCAAACTTACCCAGCTCATTAAGCGACTTTGCTATCTGGGCAATCGTCTTTTCCCTTTCAACTTCCTTCGGCAGGGTGTTTGGCTTGACTTTCAGTCCGGTTGCACCAATATCCTTACAGAGCTTGACATACTCTTTTGCTTCATCAATATTCTGACGGAGTTTTGCAGGATCGGGACTGTGAAATTCATAGTTTGATCCGTAACCTACACATGTAACGGGACTGTCGGCAAAGCGTTTCTTAACCTCGGCGCGCTGGGCAGCATTAAGATTTATTTCAACCTTATGTGCATGCTGGGTCCTGAGCTCAACACCCAGTACTCCTGATTTTTCACAGTTCGAAATGATCGTAGGAAGGTCCCAGTCTTTTGCCCATTGATATGTAACCAGACCAAGCTGTAAGCCTTTCGGTCCTTTTTTGTCCATAGCTGCGAGATACGGACTCAAAGCCGTCAGAGCTATCCCGGCTCCCAGGGTTCTCTGAATAAATTGACGTCGTGAGATTTCGTTTTTCATAGTTCGAGTTTTATACTATAATCAGTTAATAAGCAATAAATTACATGCCCCTTCCACCTTCAAAGGGGGACATAGCGACACACAATCCCCCCTTCAGGGGGGCAGGGGGGTGTAAACTCAACAATCATTTATAATTCTCTGCAAATTCCTCCGCGAGTTGATTTATCTCAGCATCTGTCAAGTGCACTCCCGAGCTGATTATCACCCTGTAGCGGAATGTGGTTGATTGTCCGGGCTGCAAAGTGAAATCAAGCTTTTCCTTTCCCTTTGTGAAGTCGGTCCACCCCAGAGGATTGGCTGCAAACAACCCATAACCCCTGGCATGCCAGTAAGTAGGGTAGCTCTGATTCCCAGGATGGTCACATACAACAACAGATATCTTCTCGGTACCGATATTTCCATAGAGATCCATCCATTTTGCTCTTGTTCCCCATACTGCATCTCCCAGAATGCCCTCACTGCTCCTGTAATTACCTGTTGCTCCCTCGCTTGCTTTTACTTTCTGAGAAGAAAGCGTACCATCGGCTTTCAGGAGTGCAACCATCTCATCTGAAGGTAATTCAAGCTGCCTGGCAACTCTTATCCCGAACATACCTTCTTTTGTGTCATCAAATTTTACAACTGTTGATCCGGCCTTAAGTGTTGTCAGCCTGTCAATTATCCGTGTTGATCCTTTTATTATGAAATGAAATTCAGTTCTTTCGGCAAGAAGCTGAACTCCCGCAGGATCGAGCCAGTTAGAATTTGTGATGAGAACAGCCTCTCCATTGCCACCAGTCATCTTTTCAACTGAAACATGCTTTATCTCTCCGCCGTTGGGTTCTTTAACGCCACGATGACCATTCCCCCAGAAATCGAGACCGTTTACTTTTCCGTAATTCAGCCATATACCGACCTGATGAATATGATCATTCCTTTCACCTTCCTTTGGATTAAGAGGAAATCCGCGGGTGATCTCTGTGCCTGCAGATGTTAAAACGGGATAGAGGATCGGTTTGTATACATTGTCCGGCCAGCGATATGAGGTGAATAGCTTCCCTCCCACCAGTACATCAACTTTTCTCTCGACTTCATTCTTTACCAGAATGATCTTTGAGCTGTTGTTTTCCTGCGCAACTTTAGATGCACTGCAGCTGACAGCTGCCAGAATAATAAATAGAAGAACTAATGACCTGACTGATAAATTTTTCATAATAAAAGAGATAATAATTAATATTTAGGTCCGGAAAAGGTATAATTAATTTGTCCTTTGTGCGCCTTCGTGTGTACTTAGTGCTCTTTGTGGTTAAGGAAAATTTTTATTTAACCACAAAGGGCACAAAGGGTTACACAAAGGACACAAAGGTCTTGTAAAGAATTTCAGATCTTTATACTACCTCGGGAACTACGTACGGTTTTCTGTAATCCCTGGTCAGCATCTTATCGGCTTCCTTGTCTTTAACAAATTTTTCTGCCGCTCCGTCGAAGGTCAGTTCCCTTCCCAGACGATAGGAAATATTCGCAAGTGCCGGGAGAGCTGCAGACATATATCCGTCAAGGATATCACAATGAAGTGTCTCATTGTTTCCTGCGCGGATAGCATCGAGGAAATTCACATAATGACTTCCTCCACCCGGAGCTCTCATAAGATCTGTCGGCCTTTCACCTACATTTGATCCTGCAAACGGTTCCTTTTCGCGTTTGCGGAATGCTTTCCACTGACCACCGTTTACTTCAACGTACCCGTCGGATCCGTAGAACATGTTACCAATCTGAATGCCCAGACTTGATTCAGAATTTGTAAAGCGTCCTCTGGTCTCGAATTCAAGGATGGTGCCATCGGCATATCTGAATATTGAAGCCTGGGTATTTGGTGTTTCCTGTTCGCACTCTTTCGGATCGATCCCGAAAACTCCACCCATTGAATGAATTCTAACCGGATGCTCATTTTTATTAAGCCCCCAGCGTGCAACATCAAACTGATGAGGTCCCTGGTTGGCTGTGTCGCCTCCGCCTGTTGCCCAGAACCAGTGCCAGTTATAATGACCACGTTTTTCATTGTATGGTCTCCATGGTGCCGGCCCGAGCCACATATCATAATGCAGTGATGCCGGTGGTTCGCCATCAGGAGAAATTCCGAAGGAATCGCGGGGTTTGTAGCATAATCCGCGTGCAAGGTAAAGTTTGCCAATACCTCCATCATGTAAAAACTTCATAGCTTCCATAACTCCGGGAATCGAACGGTTCTGCAAGCCGGTCTGGACCCGCACATTGTATTTCCTTGCAGCTTCAACCATCTTGCGTCCTTCCCAAACACCATAGGATGCAGGTTTTTCAACATAAACATGTTTTCCTGCCTGACAGGCCCATATTGTTCCGAGAGCATGCCAGTGGTTGGGTGTTCCGAACGAAACAGCATCAATCTCCTTATCCTCAAACACTTTCCTCATATCCCATTCTGTTTTGGGCAGTTCACCGGTGTTTGTCTGGACAGTCTTTGCTCTTTGTTCGAAAAATTGTTCATCAACATCACAGATAGTTTTAAGCCTGACATTCTGTGTGTCTTTCATCCGGCTCCAGGTATTGACGTGTCCGCCTCCCTGTCCGCGTATACCACAGACAGCCATTGTGATGCGTTCATTAGCGCCGGAAATCGAGTTGTATGATTTCGAGCTGAAACCAACACCGCCAAGAGTAATGGCAGCAGTCCCCAGGGCGCTTTTCTTGATAAATTCTCTTCTTTTTGTCATTTCAGGGTCAATTAGATTATTTAAGTTAATGAATTGAAAATTATTTATTTAATATATGTACTTTGTTAATTTTTAATCTTTCGGAAGATTGGTGGTTTAACGATTATTCCTCTTAACCACAAAGAGCACAAAGGATTTCACAAAGGACACAAAGGTTTACTCAAAGAGCACAAAGGATATGAATTCCATAATTTGAACTAACTGAAAGAAATTTTCGATGCTTTCTTCTTTGCTTTCAGCAGGACTTTCTCAGTCTCAACGGGAGCACCTTTTTTAAATTTACTTTCTTCGGCTGCTGCCATGAAAGCGAAGATCTCGATTGTTTCTTCGGGTGTTACAGGAGGAATCCCGGTATTGAAAAATTTTATTATTTCAACAAGAAGCGGATTATATCCGGCATAGCTTCCGAGAGCTTTGATTTCTTTCTCCCCGAAAACTGTTCCTCCATAACCTGATTTTCCGGATCTTATACCTCTCATGGTACCTACCCTGTTATCTTTCCATATCCCTGTAACCACGTCGGTATCGGCGGTAAAGGCTCTTGAAACTGTCTTGCATCCTGTTCCCATTATTGTGAAAAGAGCTTCCACACCATGAATACCGTACCAGAACAGATCGGGATGAGTTTTTTCGATAGTAGCCGGACTGAAGACATCAGCTCCGATGATTTTTCCTATCGAACCGCCTGTTATTTCTTTGGCACCGGCTATATACCTGAGCGAGGATGCTGAAAATAACGGTACCTTATAATGTTTTGATGCTTCAAAGATTGCCAGTGTATCTACCAGTGAGGCTGCAATCGGTTTGTCTATGAACATTCTTTTTCCTGCTTTCATAACCGGTATGGCCTGCTCCAGATGAAGTCTGCCGTCATTGGTCTCCAGCAATATAAAATCGACTTTCTTAAGAAGTTCATCTATCGATCCGACGATCTCCACTCCCATCTTTTTAACATCTTCTGTATATCCTGAGATCCTGTCAACACTCGATTTAATATCATTGCTTCCCTTAGGATATGCTGCAACTACCTTATAACCTTCAAATTCAGGTCCTGCAGCAGGGTCGTTAAGGACTTTCGTAAATGCTGTGCTGTGTGATGTATCCAGACCGATTATCCCAATCCTTTTAGAATTCTGAGGAAGGAAGCCTGATCCGCTCATTGCTTTGCCGGCTAAACCGAGAGTAACGGTTCCTGCCGCTGCCGTCTTAATGAAATCACGACGTTTTAGTTGTTTGTCCATTGGGGTTATTGTTGATTTATAGGTTTAATTTAAACTATTGTAAATTAAGACTTTAGTTGGCAGTTGGCAAAAAGCAGTTGGCAAATTGCCCACTGCCAACTGCCTACTGCCAACTTATTTCGCTTCAAATTGATTCACTTTTACTTAGAACATCTAAAATTAACATCTTTTAAGTTACCTTATTCAATCCGGAAAAAACTATTGAGTTAAAAGAAGTTAAATCATTTCAGCCATTCGTCGATTCCGGAAAGGTCAGACTGAATTTTTAAGCGCTCAGCTGCATTCTTCCTGAGATATTCTGATTTTATTACATCTGTATCATTGTTAAGGTTGAAGGATGTTCCGTTTCCGTCTGTCATGCCCGCAATGAACAGTTTCCGCGGCGCAAAAGCTGCTGCCAGGTCAGGCAGATCATAACTGGTAAGCGCTTCAGGGATTGTGCTAAGTATGAATCTTGTATTATAGTTCCTGTTCATCACTATTGAACTGAATGAAGAATATGGTTCAGCAAGAACCATTGCTGAAATATTAACATCAAATAATGCCGCATGCAAAAGTACAGGTGCCATTTCTCTCCTTGCAAAACCTTTTATTTCAGCATAATGACACTCATTTCTCATCCATCTGAGAAGCTTCACAACATCACCGATATGTATCCCGGTAATACTTCTCCCTGCAAGTATTGAAGCATACCACAGGTTATGTGATCTGCCATCAAAATATGCATCGCCCCGGAATATACCCGGACCCGTTTCACCGCAACCCAGCATATCGGGGGCAAGGACTGCATAACCCTGCATTACAAATCTTTCAATCTCTGCTCCCGGATCGGCCTGGGCAGATTTTCCTTCAGGATTGAGATAGAGCATCGCTTTGGAGCCCCACGATACAGGTCTGAATAACAGGAAAGGTATTACATAATCGCCTTCACCTTTGATGAAATATTTTTCAATTGAATAACTCTCTTTTCTGATCCGTCCGGTAAAAACAGGTTTATCACCATCGGCAGGTTCATGATATCCCGACAATTTTTTTGCTGAAGCGATCACTTCCGGTAAAAATTTGTCCGGATCTTTCCGGGCAGCATTTAGTTCCTGAAGCCTTAATTCAGCCTCCTTCCTGTTCAGGCTGAATACCGTTTCACCTTTTAATGAAGTAGATACCTGACCGGTTGCAGTTACTGTAAGCTCTTCTTTTGTAAGAGGTTGAATTACCTCATCAGCAATGCTTCCGGGATTATTAAGATGTTTCCTGAAGAAAGCATACATGGCCTCCCTGTTCTTTTTTGTTGAAGCATGAACATCATCATCCTCCACTCTTGAGAAGTTATCAGCCGAATTATATGCTTTATAAATACCGGCCACTTCCGCTTCTGTCTCCATTACCCCCTGGATGCTGAACATATCTCTTGTTGTTGTTATCAGCATTGCCGGTTTTGGAGCTCTCACAAGCAGAAGATCGGGATGATCCAGTCCGCGATAAAGGAAATGGAACATTACCTGTTCAGCATCCTGTGGTCCTATCGTTTGAAGAAGCCGCCTGTAGTTTGTAATATAATTTTCAGGAGCTGCAGCATGGATCCGTTCGTCGAAAGCAGCAATATAAGCCGATTGGGTCCCGCCCCCTGACCGGCCTGTTATTCCGATCCTTGCAGGATCAACTTCCCTGCGTGTAATAAGATAATCGACAGCCCTGATCCCGTCCCATATCATATACCTTGCCTGTGAGGCTCCTGTAATGAAAGCCTGGGCACCGGGATATGAATGCTCTTTTGTCGGTCCGCCTACATCCGACTGGCCTGTCTCCGGATTAAAATATTCAAGTCTTTCGCCCTGTCCGACAGGATCGAAAGCGAAGACAACAAAACCTTTAGTGACAAGGTTCAAAATTACATTCTGGTATACAGCGCTCCGGTAACCTTCCGCAGAGTGTCCGCTGCAATAGATAACAGCGGGAGCTTTGGTCCGCCTCTTAAGATTTCCGGGAATATATAACGATGAGGTTACATAAAAACCCGGTTGAGATTCATAAATTATGTGTTCGACTTTATAAGACCCTTTATCGACTGTCTTAAGGATCTTTGCGTTCAGAGGTGTCTTTTCCGGAAAAGGACCGACAATATCCGTAAGTGTCTCGCGGATATATTTTTGTCTTTCCTGCCACCCTGCAAGCGTATTTATTTTTGAAATACCAATTTCTCTTTTATCAAGAAGATCAAAGCACTGGTCTGCCAGGCAGTGATAAAGTGCATTCGGGGCATCGCTGTATTCCAGCCAGTTATCTTTTATTACATCGAGCTCTTTCTGGGCATTTATCTTATTAATGAAAGTGGATAAGATGAATACAAGGAAGATTAACCGGATAATCCGGTAAGATGGAATCTTTCCATAACAGAATTTCTTTTGCATAGCCGTCAGGTTATTCAATTTTTATTGGTAAATGATGTCATACAAATTTAATTTTTTTTCTCAGGAAATGAATTTACCAATACATTTCCACATTGAGTGGATGCAAAAAAATTTACAGGTCGCGCCTACGGTGCTACAAACAGGTCGCCGCTACGCGGCTCAAATCTCCGTATATATGAGCGCCGTAGACGTGGCCTGTTTGTAGCATGGATATGACATTATGATTCCTGAGCCCCGTAGGGGAGATCTGTTTGTAGCATGGATATGGCATTTCGATTCCTGAGCCGCGTAGCGGCGACCTATTTGTAGCGTGATACGGGATAATTTGATGGCAACCCACTCCGGGGTTGATTTCTTCGGTATATTCCTTTCCCGGGGCGAAACCCGGGCTATTGGAAGAAAATGCCTCCGGCATTGTTTGATCGTTGATTTGTGACACCAGCGGTGTCAACTTCCAATAGCCCGGGTCCCATCACGGGTATATGATACCACACCAATTACCAACCCCGGAGTGGGTTGACTATCATTTGACACCAGCGGTGTCAACTTCCAATAGCCCGGGTCCCATCACGGGTATATGATA
>CAZWUB010000157.1:0-226 GCA_964637415.1 uncultured Rikenellaceae bacterium | reverse complement strand
CCACACCGATTACCAACCCCGGAGTGGGTTGACTATCAATTGACACCAGCGGTGTCATCTCCCAATAGCCCGGGTCCCAACCCGGGAATGTGATACCACCCCGATTACCAACCCCGGAGTGGGTTGAATTCCAATTTATTACTGAAACTACACGGTTAATTTGTCAAATCCAAATCTACGTATTATAATACGTTTTTTAATACGTATTTTAATACGTAGATTTTAA
>CAZWUB010000156.1:0-8905 GCA_964637415.1 uncultured Rikenellaceae bacterium | reverse complement strand
TGCAGTTGAAAGAGCAGTCTCGATCAGACAGGGATCAGTTGTGGTGCTTAATTTTTCAATAATTCCGGCATCTTCGACTAAGCCTTTCTGGTTGACCTCAATTTTGAGAACAACCTTTCCCGAGCCACGGCATTTATAAATTGGAATTGGAAGATATAAATGATTTCGTCCGGCCAGATCATAATATATTCTTGTGGGACCCTGATAATTTGCAGCCATTTCATTTGAGTCCTGCTCTTTTTCGGCATCCTCCTCCTGGTTATTGTTTTCATAAGCAAGCTGTTCTTCACCTTCCATCTCCTGCAACCTCTTCTGTTCATCGATATAGTTGTCGGGGCCAAGCTTTCCGCTTTCTATCAGCTCCTCCTTCACTTTATCGATATAGTCGGAAGGGTCGATCTGCTCTTCTGGTCTGTTTGCAAGATTCCTTGCAATATTCAATAATTCCTCATTTCCCTGGAGAATACTCTCGAGCGAGGATACGGGAAGTTCGATAAGCTGTTCTTCATCAGGTGACTGAACTGCTTCAAACTCCACTGTAAATTCTTCCCGGATCTTCTTAATTGAATGGATCCTGAAGGACATAAAAATTATCGCAGCAACAAGATGTATTATTACAGTTCCCAGAATACCGACCAGTTTCCCCTGATAATTTTTCATCAGTTTTTACCCTGTTTCTGTTTCTTCTTCTTGATCACTTTAGCCTGTTGTGGTTTGGTGAATGAGTGATTCTTCAACAGGCCTCTTTTGACCTCATTGATGAACTTTGACCATGCAAAGGGATTTAAAAGGTTATTTACAGGGAACTGGTTCCGGGTAGACATTGTACTGAAATTCTGCTCCATTGCATACCTGTAACCTGCTTCGGGAGAAACGCTGAGGTTTGACTGATTTGTTATTGCAACATAGATTGATGCCAGATTCTCATTCATGTTTTCGATTATCGGATCAACCGGCTTCTCTTTGATCATATCCTTTATAAAATCATCATAGTTACGCCATGGCATAATTGTAACCTCGGCAATCGAAATTGTATCGGGTTCAAGAACAATATCAACCATGCAACGCCTGTCAGAATATCCAGGGGGAATATAAGTATGATACCTTTTATATCCCAGTGCCCTGTAAAAAACCGTATCGCCCGGAGCAGTTGTTATAGAATAGATCCCAGACCGCTCACTAACGGCTCCTCTCTGAAGCTTTTTTGAAATTATTGCAACTCCTGCCACAGGCCTGTTAGCTTCGTCGGTGATTATTCCGCTCAGCTGGATGAACCTTTCCTGGGCTATCAGCCGGCCTTCGGTTGAAAGAATTATTAAGATCAGCAGAACAGCGATATGAAGGAATTTATTCAATTAAATAACTGCTAAAAATTAAGTCACAAATCCTGTATGCACCTGCAAAGTAAACATTATTGAGTGTAACGGAAAAGATTTAACTAAATTTTAATAATTTCAGAACTTTAAATTTCTCATTATGAACAAACTTCTTTTACTGGGAGATGAGGCAATTGCACAGGCAGCTATTGATGCCGGATTAAGCGGGATGTATGGTTATCCGGGTACTCCCTCCACTGAAATTATGGAATATATACAGGCATCAGCAGTAGCAGCTGAACGCGGGATTCACAGGGAATGGTCTGCAAATGAGAAGACTGCAATGGAAGCTGCACTGGGGATGTCTTATGCCGGAAAGAGAGCAATGGTGGCTATGAAGCATGTCGGACTTAATGTTGCTTCAGACAGTTTTATAAATTCAGCCATGACAGGAGTAAACGGTGGTCTTATAGTTGTTTCAGCTGATGATCCTTCCATGCACTCCTCTCAGAATGAACAGGATTCAAGGTTTTATGGAAAGTTTGCATTCATACCATGCTTTGAGCCTTCCGGCCAGCAGGAAGCTTACGATATGGTATTTGATGCATTTGAATTATCTGAAAAATACAAGATCCCGGTACTCATGCGGATTACAACGCGACTTGCTCATTCCAGGGCAAGCGTTGAACAGGTCAGATATCCTGTACCGGAGAAGGAACTGAAGCTTCCGGCTGATCCCATCCAGTTTGTTTTGCTTCCGGCCCTGGCCCGAAAAAAGTATAAGAAACTTCTGGCTACTTATGAATCAATACGATATGATATTAGAATATCAAAATATAATTCCTTTACCGATTCGAAAAGGCGGGAGCCTGGAATAATTACGTGCGGGATAGCACATAATTATCTTATGGAAAACCTGGCAGATACGGCAATCGACCTTCCTGTACTTAAAATTTGTGCCTATCCTTTCACTGCCGACCTGATAAAAGAACTGGTTAACAGGTGTAATGAGATTCTTATCCTGGAGGAAGGATATCCCCTGATTGAGGAGGGTATCAGGGGAATACTTGACAATGGTGTCAAAATCCTGGGACGGCTTGATGGTACGGTGCCGAGAGATGGCGAGCTTAATCCATATATTGTAGCAAAAGCCCTTGGCTTAAATATAACTCAGGGCAGGAGTGTTCCTGAAGTTGTGAAAACCCGTCCGCCATCATTTTGCAAGGGATGCGGACACATCGATACGTTCAATGCCCTTATTGAAGCAATAAAACCATATGGCCAGGGACGTGTTTTCAGCGATATAGGATGTTATACCCTCGGGGCCCTGCCACCATTCAATTCAATTAATTCATGTGTTGACATGGGAGCATCCGTTACAATGGCTATTGGCGCTGCTGATGCGGGACTCGTACCTTCAGTGGCGGTAATTGGTGATTCAACTTTTACCCATTCAGGTATGACCGGTTTGCTGGATGCCGTGAGCAAGAATTCACCGGTTACAATAATAATCTCCGATAATCTTACAACAGGGATGACGGGCGGTCAGAAATCAGAAGGTACGGGTAAACTCGAAAAGATCTGCTCAGGCCTGGGAGTCGGCGATGATCATATCAGGTCAATCACTCCCCTCAGAAAAAATCATGAGGAGAACGTCAGGATCATGAAAGAAGAATTTGAATACAAAGGTGTTTCAGTTATTGTTTCTTCGAGGGAATGTATTCAGACAGCATCGGGAAGGAAGAAAGCTGAAGCTTCAAACAAATAAAAGAACACTTTTTCTATGAAGAATGACATCATACTTGCTGGAGTGGGAGGACAGGGGATCCTCTCCATTGCTGCTGCAATAGGGCTGGCAGCACTTGAGAATAATTTGTATTTCAAACAATCTGAAGTTCATGGCATGAGCCAGAGGGGAGGAGATGTATACTCTCATTTCAGACTTTCCGACAAACCTGTTCTTTCTGATCTGATCCCTCATGGAAAGGCAAGCCTGATAATTTCCGTTGAACCCATGGAATCGCTGCGCTATCTTCCCTGGCTTTCAAAACAGGGCTGGCTGGTGACAAATGCAAGCCCTTTCATCAATATCCCCGATTATCCTCCGGTCGAAGAGATACTGGACGAAGTAAGGAAAATAAAAAATCATAAAATAATTGATGCCGATGCCATGGCAAAGGAGGCAGGATCTTTAAAATCGATGAACATGATAATCCTTGGTGCTGCTTCTCATTTTATTGATCTGCCATTCAGCAGTCTCGAAAATGCAGTCAGGAAAATGTTCGGAAGAAAAGGTGAAGAAATAGTTGAAATCAATATAAAGGCATTAAGAGCCGGAAGAGATGCCTGACACCATTGACTGCCATGAAATCCTTAGTTTTGTGGTTAATTTTTTTACTACAAAGTTAAGCACCCATTATTATAATATGGGAACATTAATAAAGATAACTTTAAATTAGTTATATAGTAGTCACTCAAAGGTTATCCTTAATTAGCACAAAGGAATACAATAAATTAAAAATTTTTAAAATTCAGCCGATTAGATAATTATTTACTTATGAAACGATTAACAACTCTTATCCTTCTTCTTCCGGCATTTATATCCCTTTATTCCCAGAAAGCTGATTTTAAAGCAGCCGAAAAATTCAGGGGCGATAATCTGACCTCCCGTTATGGCGATCTGGCAGTAAATCCCACATGGATTGAAGATTCTGACATATTCTGGTACTCATTTAAAACATCTTCAGGAAAAAATTATTACTATGTTAATGCAGCCACCAGGGCGAAAAAGCTATTGTTCGATAACCGTTATATGGCTTCCGAATTGCGGAAACTTACTCTTCACCCTTACAATGACCTCGATCTTCCTCTGAAAGAGCTGAAGTTTGAGAAAAAGAGTACTTCGAAGTTCTCCTTCATTGTGGATTCAATAAAATTTCTTTATGACATGACAACCCGTAATCTTGTCATAACTGATACAATAGGGAAGGAGAAGAAACCATCATGGGCCTCATATTCACCCGACAGCACATGGATAGCTTATGCCAGAAACCATAATCTATATCTGATGAAATCAAAAGACAAGGATAGTGTTGAGATTCAGTTGACTACCGACGGGGAGAGATATTACAGCTTTGTAGCGTCCCGGAATGCTGAAGATACAGTCGCAACAAAAAAGGTAAGAACAAATGTTGAATGGTTTAAGAATGAAAAGAAATTATATGTCATTCGCCGCGATGTCCGGAAAGTAAAAGATCTTTTTGTTATTGATGTACTTTCACAACCGCGCCCGAAGCTTGAGACTTACCGCTACTCAATGCCGGGAGAGGAATTTGTGCCACAGTCTGAACTTATAATTTTTGATGTTGAGACCAGGGCCAGAGTAAATGTCGATCTCAAAAAATGGAAAGACCAGACAATCGATGTGGCATGGTCGTCACAGGATAAAGCAGATAAGCTGATAGTCACCAGAAAGGACCGTCCGCTGAAAAACCTCGATGTCTGTCTTGTAAATGCCGAAACAGGAGCTGTATCGGTTATTTTCAGTGAAAAGACATGGCCGTATTTCACAAATGAATTCTCAAGGCTTTCTGTGCTTAATGAAGGAAAAGATATAATCTGGTGGTCGGACAGGACAGGGTGGGGGCAGTTGTATCTTTATGACAGCAGTGGAACCCTGCGGCGGCAACTTACTGACGGGTATTTTGTTACGGGCAGAATAAACCAGATTGATACTCTGGGCAGGGTGTTATATTTCGAAGCGTTTGGCAGGGAAGATGGTGTCCATCCTTATTACAGCATGAAATATAAAGCCTCTCTCGAAAAACCGGGTATGACACTTATTACAAAGGAAGCAGCCAATCATACTCTGTCGATGCCAAAATCGTGCAAATATTTCGTGGATACATATTCAACAGTCAGCACGGAACCCGAAGCTGTTCTTCGCGATAACAACGGGAATATTATTCTTAAGCTCGAAAAAGCCGATTTGTCCCAGCTTTATCAGATGGGGTGGAAGATGCCCGAGACAATAAAGGTGAAAGCAAAGGACGGAGTAACAGATCTTTATGGTGTTATGTACAAGCCCTTCAATTTTGATTCAACAAGGAAATATCCGGTTATTTCATACGTCTATCCTGGTCCCCAGACTGAATCAGTGCCTTACGGATTCACTGTAACCGGGGGAAAGAACATTGCTCTTGCCCAGCTTGGATTTGTGGTTGTTAATTTTGGTCACAGAGGGGGAAGTCCCCAAAGAAACAGCTATTACCATACTTTTGGTTATGATAATCTGAGGGACTATGCACTTGCAGATGATAAGTATGGAATAGAACAACTTTCAGAAAAATACAAATTCATCGATGTCGAAAAAGTGGGTATATACGGACATTCCGGAGGAGGATTTATGTCAACCGCGGCAATACTATCATACCCCGGCTTTTATGACGTGGCTGTATCATCATCGGGAAATCATGACAACAATATTTATAACCAGTGGTGGGGTGAGACTCATGATGGTGTGGCAGAGGTTGAGAAAAAACAGAAAACCAGTTTGGAAACAAAGAAGGATTCGACGATGACTGAAGATAAAAAAGAGAACATTGAGATAAAGAAGGAAACTGAGAAGACTGAGAAAATTGAGAATACTGAGAAAACGGAGAAAAACTTTAAAGCTGCGATTGATAAAAACCAGGATCTTGCAAAGAATCTGAAAGGTCATTTATTACTTGTTCATGGTGATATTGATAATAATGTGCATCCGGGAAATACCCTTCGTGTTGCTGATGCTCTGATAAAAGCCAACAAACGGTTTGATTTCATGATACTGCCCGGACAGAGACATGCTTTCGGTAATGCCGTGCCGTATTTCGACAGGTTGATGTGGTATTATTTCGCTGAGCATCTTCTCGGAGATTACCGGACCAATGTGGAACTGACAGATTTCTGACCGGTAATATAAATAAAAAGAGGCTGTCACCACACAGAACAGCCTCTTCACGGGGAAATGCATGGCGACTACTCAGCTTTTTCCTCTTTTGTCTTTTCTTTTGGAGACCGCAGAAACATGAAATCATTGAGAACGATTTCAGTTACGTTCTTTATCACACCTTTTTTGTCTTCGAAGGTTCTGTAGACTATCCTTCCTTCCAGTGCTACTTCCCTTCCTTTTTTCAGGAATTTTGATGCTGTTTCAGCGATCCCGTTCCAGGCAACAATGTTATGCCATGTTGCTTCTTCAATTTTCTGCCCGTCGGCATTTTTGAAGCCATCGTGTGTTGCAAGTGTGAAATGTGCAACCTTTCTTCCGTCATCAAGCGTCTTGATTTGGGGATCCTGCCCCAGGTTTCCGATCAGAGTTACTCTGTTTCTTAATGAACCACTCATGATTTCCAGTTTTAAGTTTGACATAGATTTAATTTCTTAACAAACTTAAAACTTACTATTTACCTGATCCGGTAGCTAAATGCTTATATACGACTTGTAATTCTTTATAGTCGTTTGTAAATGATTATCTCTGCAGGGTGGGGAGGTAGATCGGGACGTTTGAGACGTAGGTGGCATTTGAAATAACTACGTATTTAAAAACGTATTATAAGACATATTATAAGACATATTATAATCGCGCTGTTATGAATTATATCTCGTTTGTGGAACCACTCCGTGGTTCACAAATCATTAAACATTAATTGTTCTATTATTGGTGAAATCGCTCCGCGATTTTGATTTTTTAAAGCATTCGTGCCATGTGGAACCTCGGAGAGGTTCCACCAATAATAGATACATTCCGTATTTATTCCGAACCCCGGAGTGGGTTCCACAACAGAAGTATTGAATTATTTTTCCCGGGGATGTCGGAACAGGTAAAAAAAAAAGCACCTGTGAGGGTGCTTTCTTTTTTTCAATTATTCAGATTTATCTTAGGGTTTTTTATCCCACCACAGCTTTGTTACACCGTTATCGGGTCCGCCAAGACCTGTAACAGCTTTCTGTACTTCAGCTGCGTTATCGGTATATTCGCTTGTTATAAAAGTGAGCCTTGTTGGTAAAGAAGTTGCAGCGATAAGCGGTTCTTCACTTTCAAGACGAGGAAGCAGTTTTGGATATTTTGTAATCCTCCTCACTGTCCATGCTTCAATACTGTTTTCAGGATATAATCCTATCCATTTCTGTGTTATTATCTGCTCCAGCTGTTCTTCTTTTGTTCCACTGGCAAGAAAAGCTACCGGAACTGTTGAAACAGGCTGAATTACAACCCCGGGGGCGGAGAGATCAGTGCCAGGACTCGCAGGAACTCTTGTGCTTGTAATATAATCTTCACCTGCAAGGTTCAGATAGTCTGTATAGCCCAATTCATCGAAGGAAGCCTTGATCCCTTTTTCATAAAGCTCCTGGGCTGTTCCACCCATATTCCAGTTTTCAAGAGCACCTTCAGCTCTCAGGAAATATGATTCGTCGGCACCCATTACTCTCCATGCCGGACCTGCAGCTCCAAGTGCTACCCATGATTGATGCATATCTGAAGAAGATGTATTGAAGCTTAATCCCTGCCTGTTTGATTTGGTCTGCCCGTTTCTCATCCCTTCGAAATCGAATACAACACCGGCAGGATCATCTGTCTTATCAGGGTTTGCTGCAACCTGGAACATTGACTGAACACGGGGGTCAAGATAGCCCTTCATAATACTCTCCATGTCAGAGCTCATCCTGAATTCCATCCAGGATGTTATTGTGCAGTATGCATTATACCAGTCAACAGAGGTTGCAACCTTTGCATTATCAGCCGGTGATTCGATTACACCGTCAGCAACTGCTGCCTCAGCCTGTGTTTTTGCCAGGGTGGCATCAACATATTTGCAGTGAAGAGCAAGTCTTAAACGCAATGAGCTTCCAAGTTTGGCCCATTTGGCGATATTCCCTTTGTAGACATCATCAAAGGAAGCAAGCGGAGCTGAAGTTCCAAGTGACAGATTTGCTTTAAGTACATCAACCGCTTCATCAAGCTCCTGGAAGAATGCTGCATATAATTGTGGCAACTGATCATAAGGAACAGCCTTTTCCATGTTACCAAAACTTGAATACGGGATGGCTCCGAATGAATCAGCATATTTAGCGAATGCATTTACCCTCCATATCTTCATAATAGCTTCTTCAACAGGCATATCATTATTTGCAGCAAAGTCTACACAATATTTGATAGGCGGTGCTGCATTCTGATAGAAACTCCTTAGCGATCCATTAAGCCAGCTTCCTACGAGGACATATCTGTCGGAAAGGAAGTTTGGATGGGTTGTTGCAAAATAGTTGGCGTATACATCACCGAAAAGCGAGTGATATGTCTGCATCCCTGTATTATTTCTGAGATAAGCAGTATAGACTATAGCTCTTTTTGCGACAAGTCCGTATGATGACTTGTCGAGACTGGCCAGTGTGATAGATTTCGGATTGGTATTTATTTCATCAAAATTCTTCGTGCAACTGCCGAGAAAGACGACAACCAAAAGAACAGATATAAATTTTAACAGGTTTTTCATGTTATATTATATTAACTTGTTATTATATTAAAAATCGAAATTAAGTGATACCCCGAA
>CAZWUB010000155.1:0-8951 GCA_964637415.1 uncultured Rikenellaceae bacterium | reverse complement strand
ACCAGCTTTCTCTGGAAAGACGGACCGGATATGGTTATGAAGTGAATCTTCAGGAGGCCCTGAATGCTGTTGAATTGCGGTTTCACAATGTAAGTAATCCGGATATTGCCCTTCCGGAAGTTGATATGGAAGGAAAATTAGCCGAATTAGCTTTAAATGTCAGGGAAATCATTAAAAATCAGGATAAGATGGGGCGGTGGATTGTTCATCAGGACCAATTCCGAAAAGAAGTACAGGGCAAAACATGGAATGGTGAATACCGGATAGAAGACCGGATATCCAGTTCCCTTTTTAATCATAATGTGGGAGTGCTATGTGACTTTCTGGAGACTTATAGCGAGGGTCATTTAATTCTCATCCGGAAAGATCCGGCAGGCAAAGCCCCCTCTTTCTAATAGTTCCATTGTCAGGGTTGAATCAATGTTCACTTCAGCAATTTTCCTTTTCATTGTCTGATGAGTGTCGTCGCTGAAGATGAGAGCATTATAACTTTTCCCCCGATCAAGGAAGGTTAATGAAATAACCACGTTCCTTGCCGAATCTGTCATACCGGCAATATACCAGTCTGATCCCTTTCTTCGTGCAATTACTATATGACTTGCAGGTAATCCTTCAATAAACCGGGTCTCGTCCCATGCGACCGGAATATCTTTTATCAATTCCCTTCCCGGCCATTCGAGAAGCTTCCTGCCATGTTCAGCATATATCTTCAATCCCGCCTCATAAACAACAGGCATTGCGAGCTGATAAGCATGAGTACCAGGTGAACGCTCAAAATGTATAACAGTATAACTGACAGGTCCCATTACATTCCTGGTATAAGGTATAGTAAGGTCATTTGCTGCAGGTTTCGAACTTCTTTCCATTCCGTCAACTCCTTCCAGCGTCATAAGATTCGGGAATTGTCGTCTTTCACCGGTTGGCATTGTATTCCCGTGCAATTCCAGAAGAAATTCATTCTCTATGGCAAGGTCAAAGATCCAGTCCCTCATCTTAAGGCTTTGCTGGGTATCTTCATAATCCCTCCATTCACGCGGGTTTTCACTCAGGGTATTATGGTCGAAAAAGTCAATTTTGGCACCTTTTAGGCCCCATGAAGCATACTGCGACATAGTTTTGGCTGCTTTTTCGCGGGTGTCGAATTCACGGGTATGAGCCCACCCTATTACATTTACCTTCTTCTCTGCCGCATATTCAGTGATTTTCAACACCGAATCACTCCCTCCCCACCTGTTTGCAAAACCTGCATCTGCCATATAGTAATCCCATCCCATTTCTGAGGCGGCGTCAATCCACATTCTAGGTTTATCCCCGTCTTTTGCTATATAATCCCACATTACATTACCCGGCTTAACCCAATCTATAATTTTGCCATCCTCATCGAGGTATGCCGGGCGGGTTGGAGGATTCAGGTTCTCCATAAGGTAAGATTCAACAATCTTTCCGGGATTATCAGGTGAAATAATTACCATTCTCCAGGGCGAATTGAAAGGAAGAGAACTCCGTACAGGACCGATTTTTTCCTGGTCGAGAGGAAAACAAAATTCAAAATCAGATCCGGTTCGTTTGAAATGCGGTTGAATATAATGTCCGTAGGTGGCTGCCTGAGCTATCAGCACAAAATACCGGTGATCTTTAAGCTCTGCCAGCACGGGAACAGATATAAGTTCGCTCTCAACGGGGCCCAGAGCACCTTCATAACCATATCTGTTCGGATGAGCCTGCCCCCAGAATGTGAAATTTTCACCTGCCAGGTGAACAGTACTGTTCTCATTATAAATAGTAATCTCCCCTTCTCCCGTTATTTCATACCTGAACGCAACACCGTCGTCATAAACCCTGAAACGAATGTCCAGATTTTGCTTCCCCTTTCTGACTGTCAGCAGTTGCTCATTTGCGCGATTGTGGTATTCGGATACTTTCCCCTGGGGAAGTGTGTAAGTTTCATCCACAATCCCTGAGACAGCTTTTTTCAGCTTTATCCCGGAACTGAAATCTCCTGCATCAGTATTAATTCCCATCCGGCCCCGGGAAATAATTTCCTTTTCACTGCTTACAACGCGGTAAGTCAATATCCCCTGTTCCCGGTCATATTCAATAACAGCTTTTATTTTGCTGTCTGGTGAGGTTACAATGAATTCAGATTTCAGAGTGCATGATCCTGTTAAAACGACAGAGATCATCAACAAAGGTAAAAGTTGGTTGAGTTTCATAAAACTAATTTAAGCTTATCAAAGTTATGCTATAATTACCCCAAAGTAATTAAAAGTACCGTGAAAAATAAAACCATCCTGATTTTCCAGTTCTGATAATAAAAATATATTTGTAAAATATTAAAATCCTGCATTCATGAAAAAACTTACATTATTTTTATTACTGAGCATAATACTTACATCTTTCAATTCAGTATCTTCTCAGACTATTTCAAAAGAGGAGCTGATATTTTTAACATCTGAGTGGAAGGGAGAACGTTTTCCGGATGGCCGTCCGAAGATCTCTGATGATCTGCTTGAACGGGCAAAAAATCTCGTTATTGAAGACGGATGGCAGCTTTTGAACAATGAAGGCTATACAAATCAGTTTGAAGGGAACTGGAAAACGGTCAGGGATGATCTTCCCATTATAGGGCGGGCAGTGACAGCCACCTTTATGCCAACCCGTCCTGATATTGAAAAGAACATAAAAGAGAGGGGTTGGAAAAACGGTTTTGCCGGAAATACAAATTCCTGGCCAATTTCAGTACTACAGAAAGGTGATGTCTATGTTGCAGATTGTTTCGGTAAGATCAAAGGAGGTACAATGATCGGCGATATGCTGGCTACTTCAATCTATGCCAAAACAGGTACCGGTGTTATATTCGATGCTGCAGCACGCGACCTGACAGGTATTTCTGCAGTTGATGGATTCAATGCCTATGTACGTGATTTCCATCCTTCATTTCTGGTTGATGTAGTCCTGACAGGACTGAATACACCGACCAGGATTGGTGAGGCTATTGTATTACCGGGTGATCTTGTAATCACTGATAAGGAAGGGGTTCTTTTTATTCCGGCACACATGGCTGAAAAAGTGATCGCCACGGCAGAATTTATGACAGCCCGTGGTGCTTTCAGCAAGGCAATGCTTAAAGAAGGACGGTATTCTTCCGGCCAGGTGGATTCACAGTGGACTGATGAAATAAAGGACCATTTCATTAAATGGCTTAAAGAGACACCGGGTCAGCCTAAGATGACAAGAGCGCAACTTGATGAATTCATGTCAAAAAGAACCTGGTAGAAAAATGACCAGAAATGAATCATAAAACTACACTAAATATTAAAGAAATAAGAGATTTTTAAGATCAGAGTACGGTCATTGAATTCGAATCTTCCTGAAATATCAGGATCATCCTCATCGAACCGGCCTTCATTATAAGCTAAATATATGTAGCTGCCCGGTTTATATTCCCAGCTTAACAGTAAGCTGAGCAGATAATTGTTATAAACCCTCTTCTCCTCATAGAAAGTGGTTCCAAACTTACCCTGCATATGCAGTCTGAGAAATAAATCCTTTGTGAACATCAATGTTGAATTGGACGATAGTTTAAAAAACCGGCCGTCCTGTTCATTCAAAGGGTCAAATGTTTTTGTATACCCCCCCTGTATTTTGGATCTCAGGTTATTACCAATCTGACCCTCCCCATCAATAGTAAACCCACTCTGGCTACCGGCATATTTCCGGTCGAAATTGTAATACGAGCCACCGTTAACAGAGAATACACCTGCAATCCGTTTTCCCATTTTAAGCGGCCGGGTTGCATAACTCAACTCATAAAAGTTTCCCTGATAATCACCTGTCAGCTCTGTTTCTGAAAAACGTTTATAATCTGCAACAAGCGACATCTCATTTATCATGTTGACTGTCAGGTCTGCCCCTCCTCTGAAATTATCAGTGTTCCTCCCTCCTCCTGTTATATATCGCCTTCCGTCATCAGATTGATTAACAATTCCAAACCATGGATCAGGATTAAAATCCGGATACTTATCTAACCAGCCGTCAATATAACGGGATGTAAAAATATTGCCTGTATGTTCTACTTCCAGATTGGCTATTATCCTTCTGATGTGGTACTTATTTATACGGGGACTGACTCTGAAAACACCGTTGGTCTTATTCCATCCTCTGTCTGATTCTTTCTGAATATATCCTATCCGGTTGATCTCAAAAGCAGGTTCAATACGATTAAAATTGACCTGTGCCCCGATCAGATCACCGGTACGGAGATATGACAGGTTGTATGCCATATTCTGACTGAAGCCAAGTTCATTTTGTCCTGCAGCTATCTGAAAATCAAGAATATTATTCTCCTTAAAAACAAAGCTGCCATCCAGACCGAACACCCGGTTGAACTTTCCTTCTTCCTCTTTTGTTGCAGCGAGGATACCAATATTGCTCGATCCCAGGATATCTTTTTTTACACGTACTACCCCAAACAGAGCACTTTCAGGATTTTCCATAGTACTGGAAAAAAGAGATTCCCCGGTAATATTGCCGAGTACTCCAAATTCAACACCATGTTGCAATTTACCGGTTAATTTTCCCCCTCCTATTATATCTCCTCTTGCACCAATTCTCCTGCTGTAAAACAATTCCAGAGGAGTATTGAAGATACTTGTCCGTTCGGTAAAGAATGGCCGAAGGTCTTTAAACCTTGTAGGGAAGCGGGTCAGGTTAATTTCAAAAACATCTGCATCTACCTGCGCAAAATCAGGATTAACTGTTATATCGCCTGTAAGATTTGGTGAAGGACTATACCTGATATCCCCTCCGAAATTATATGTAACAGCAGCTTTCATGTCCTTCATTTCTGTTCTCCCCAGTACTCCGAAGGGTCTCAGTTCGAAAGTCCTGCCGGATTTAATATTGCTGATATTTTCAATATTCCCCAGTTGCGACATACGCGTTGTATTATCCCATTCCGGCAGATGAGGCTTCCATTGTCCGCGTGAAGCGTCCTTCGACATATTTCTCATTATGTTGAATCCCCAGGTCTGATCAGGTTTATTTGTGAACCTGAAATTAAAGAATGGTATCTTTATTTCTGCATACCAGCCTTTATCATCAACTGATCCTGCTGAATACCATATGCCGGTCCAGTTTTGATCACGTTTCACATCGTCATAACGAAGTTCATCAACCTGAACACCTGTGGGAGATACTGAAAATTTATACCCGGTCCGGTGATCGTGATAACTATCTATGAAAAGATCAACATTATCAGGAGCAGAAGTACCTCTTGGTGCCAGATGTTGTTTTATCTTTTCCGGTTCTGAATCCAGGCACCATGCACCTATATAAAGATTCTCTTCATCATATAGTATGGCAAATTCTGTTTCTTCACTCATTGGCACCAGCGGAAATGGCTCTTTTTCAAGCAGGCCTCCTCTATGCTCTGCATTTATCCAGGCAGCTTCGTCCAGATGGCCATCAATTGTTATTTTATCGGTACCGCTAAGGCGATATGCACGTATTGTATAATTTTCCCGTGCAGTATCATTTACAAGAGCTCTAATTGAATCGAGATATCCTGATGTAAACTGACTATAATCAATAATCCGCTGACCTGAGAGATCCGGGTAACTAATAAACAGGTTTATAAAAACGGCAAGGGCAGCAAATAAATACCCTTTTTGTATTTTTTTCTTATGCTCAGCCATTAAACAGGAATATATATTCTGAGTCATTACTGGTATAACCTTACCCAGTCAACTGTCATACTGATCGGCAGCTCTTCGGGATTGGTTATTTTTCCTGGCCATTCATGTTCCATCTGCTGATCGATGAGAAGATAAAACGGCTGGTCAAACGGCCACTGAAAGGTACCTGCTCCCGGAACTTTCGGATATTCATATGAAGTAAAACCGTTGACGGCATATACCAGCTTATCGGGGTACCAGCTTACACTGTAAATATTATAACCATCAGGATTTATAGGAGCAGTTGCCGATTTTTTTGGTTCAGTCTGCTTAAGGGTAATCGTATAATGATTATGTGTTGTCTGGTATGCAAAATCATCATGATTCAGACGTTCCATTAAATCCATTTCACCATTATGCTGACCGGGATAAATATCCTTTTCTGACAGCATCCAGATTGCCGGCCAGGCACCGTATGCAGGATCCAGCTTTGCTTTTATCTCAATACGGCCGCCCTGGAATGCAAATTTATTCCATGAATAGATACCTCCTGTCAGGTATGGACGAGGATCCCCGGTAAGGGAATCAGGATTAACTATCCCTTTAAGCATTATATTTTCATCATCAAATTCAACTACTCTGGGATCAGTTGCTGTAATATATCTGAAGCAGTTCTCAACCTCCCTCCAGTTTTCAACAGGCACCTTCCATTTTGGAGATTCAAAAAGACCGATCCGGCTCCATACTGTAGTATCAAGTATCCCTTTATTAAAATCATCTTCCCAGACCAGTTGCCACTCTGTCGACTCATTACGTCTGTCTTCTTTTTGAATGTACATATATCCGTCTCTGAGCTCATATGGCTTCTTGTCACAGGAATACAGAGTTATAATGATTACTGAAAAAAGCACCGGAATAAATAGTTTGTTGATTTTCATTTGATTGTATTCATTTATTAAGACTATACCCGGATTAGACCACAGGAATCCGGATTAATATAGCCCAAGATAGTGTAAATTATTAATATGCAATATCTTAAATTAAGTTAAAAATCTCATGTAACACTTATTCTTGGCGGATGGGGAGGATCACTATGCGGGCTCAGCTGCATTGACGGGTATGATGCTGCAAATAATTATACAAGTAAAATCTTCTATTTCGGAACGGGTGAGTGGTGGCTGGTTCGTCTCAGGGTTACAGATAAAAAGATTGAAGCATGGGCAGATCAGGATAAAATTGTTGATTTCACTATTGGTAATTCCGGATTATCACTAAGGATGGAAGTGGAGTCGTCAGTACCATTCGGAATAACAACATATAAAACTACCGGCGCCCTCCGCGATATAAGGCTTCACAAGATCTCAGATTAAAAATTCTTAGTAATAATCACTTCTGGTGTTTTACTACAATATCACTTTTATCAGATAGCTTTTTCGGCTTTAACTGTATTATTATTTCTCAGCAATACATTTTTACTTTCGGCCTTACTGACGCCGATAAATGTCCTGCATCCCTTATCAGCTTTTGATTCGGCAATAAGTCCGTCAGAAATATTTTCAAGAAAGATTGCCGGACTGTTTCCGTTGACCAGTCCCTGCCGACCCAAAAATGACCTGATCTCAAAATCGGAAACATTTTTAAGAACAAGTGCACTCTGCCAGTTCTTTTCAACATCCTTTTCATTCCACTTTATTGTCATGTCCTTAATTATAAGTCCGTTTATGTTTTCAAAAAGAAGTGCATGAGAGCTTCTTTTATCGATGGCATCCTCAGGCTCCATGAACATCTGGACATTATTAATTCTGATGTTCTCAAGTGATTGCTCCGGGTGACCCTTTATGGTGCTTGTCCCTCTGGGATGTGAAATTACAGTGTCAATAACAATATCCCTTATCCTTCCAAGTTTTGAGCTTTCTGACCTTCTGCTGAGCCTGAACTTGCATAATTCTGCACTTCCCCACCAGTTCCAGTGCCTTCTGCCTGTTTCGACAGTAAGGTTCCTGAAAATGATATTGCTCACTGTTGCCCCGTCCTGGACATTTATTCCAAATCCCTTATTTGAATTGCGTATTGTACAGTTGCTGAATATAACATGACGTATATCCGCAAATGTTTCAGTGCCTATCATAAGGGGGGTTGATGATGATGACAGGATACAGTTGGTGACTACAATATTTTCAACGGGATTAACCTTTTCCTGCCCTTTACGTGCGGGTGTTTTCAGAACAATTGAATCATCTCCGGTAACAATAACCGAATCGGAAATTGTAACATTGCTCGTACAGCAAATATCAATCCCGTCAGCATTCACCCCCTTTTCAAGATCTGAATAAATATATATCCCTCTAATGAAAACACGGTTGCAGTCATTCAGTCGGATATTCCAGAGAGGTGAATTTATAACAGATATGTCATTCAGGCGGATATTGGTTGAATTATTAAGTATGAACATGTATGTCTGCATACCTGTCCTGTAATATCTCCTCATATCCACACCCGCTTTTCTGGCGATATCTATTTCAGTAATTATCTCCGGATCTTCTCCACGCATTTCAACGAATTCGTATTTTGCCAGTCCGTCGATGGTTCCCCTTCCGGTCACAGAGATATTTACAGCATCCTGTGCAAAGATCATTGTACGTGAGCCCTGGATAAAATCAGCTGAATTCTGGCTCAGAAACAGTGTCGCTCCTGCTTCGATATTGAGATTCACATTATCTTTCAACTGCAGTGTGCCCACTGTATATTCGCCTGGCGGAACATAAACTGTTCCTCCTCCGGCAGCAGAACATGCATCAATGGCTGAACGAACAGGCATTGTCGCATTATCGACTCTGTTCCCAGTGGCTCCGAAATCCCTTACATTAAATATATTTTTGCCTGTTTTCACTTCGGGCTCAATCTCCGGAGCTGCAAAGGAACTTAACAATCCCGCCCCGATAAGCGCTGTTCCGCTTTTTACCAATGAACGCCGGTTAATCTTTTCGTTTCGGCCCATGTTTTCATTTTTCATTGTCATAATTTCGTAACTTTTTGAAAACTGTCTTAGCTTATCTGATCCATATCATTTGTGCCCTTTGTGATTCCTTTGTGCTCTTTGTAATACCTTTGTGCTCTTTGTGTTTAAGCAAAAAGGTTAATCTCATTCCACCTTCACCAGAATGCACCTTAAAGGCGTTGCAGGCTGGAATCTTCCTGGCAACCCTGCACCGGCAGGAGTCGTTTTCGGTCCTAAAGTGACACCGACAGAACCGTTAATTTCTGAAAACTTACATT
>CAZWUB010000154.1:0-9014 GCA_964637415.1 uncultured Rikenellaceae bacterium | reverse complement strand
GATTAACAAATATCGTAAAAAAGAAGAAATTACACAGAGGAAATCCGGAGGTTCACAGAGATCCACAGAGTTCTATCTCTGTGTAACTCTGTGATCCTCTGTGCCTCTCTGTGTAAGTTCTTCATTTTGGTTTATGAAAATTATTTTAAATAAAATCTCCAGAGTTTACTTTTCCAGATATCCCCTGCATAATCTATACCGATTCTTGGTCCGGTTTGAAAAGGAGGTGCAGCACCATTATCTTCTACCCATATACGACCGGATGTTGCAAGATCCTCACCATAATATGACCTGTCGATCCCCAGAGCCTTTGTAAGCTTACCCGGGCCGTTAAATCCTTCAATGCCCCTTATCAGAGCTGCCTGCGGAATTCCGGCCGGTGCTGTAACAAAATTAAGCATCCAGTACATTCCGTACACAAAATAAACATAGATCTTCCCCCCCTCATCAAACATAACCTTATTCCTCATGGTTTCCCCCCGGCTTGCATGACAGGCTTTATCCTCTATGCCGCTATATGCTTCGGTTTCTGTGATCATGAATTTCTGAAATTGATTATCCTTATTCCTGATCACAAGATTTTTCCCTATAAGCTCAGGGGCAACAATAAGCACGTCGCGGATAAAAAAATCTGTCAGCAGCCTCCTTCCCGTTTCCATTTCAATATTCTATCTTATCTTCAAATTCATTCCATTTTCTGAAAACTACCTCACCATTACAGTCTTCGAGGCGGATGAATCTGATGTTTCTTGAAGACGGACTGAGCATTATCTCATCATAAATGAACTTATCATTGAATCCGGCAGCTGCTGCATCACTGCGGTCAGAAGCATAAACAACCTTCCTGATACCCGACCAGTAAACGGCGCCGAGGCACATTGGACAGGGTTCACAGGAAGTGTAAAGAGTGCATCCCGAAAGGTCGTGAGTTTTCAGCAAGGCGGAAGCTTCGCGGATAACAATCATTTCTGCATGAGCAGTGGGATCGTGAGTAAGTACTACCCTGTTATTGCTCTCCGCAATGATCTCATCCTGTCTGGTAATAACAGCGCCGAAGGGGCCTCCTCCCTGCATTATACCATCATATGCAATAGTGATTGCGCGCATCAGAAAAAACCTGTCTTTTCCCATTTCAAATTGAAATAAAGCCTTCCTGCTGAAAAGCATGTAAAAATAAACTTAGTTTTGCATACCATAATAAATTCTTTCAATTTCTTTTTTTTTAATAAATATGTTGTATTTTTGCAATCCCGAAATTCAGCGGGTTATTTGAGAATAAACTGAAGTTTTCATACAATAAAAACAAATTAAGTGGATACCTTAAGTTATAAAACAGTATCAGCCAACAGGTCAACTGTAAACAAGGAGTGGGTGATAATAGATGCAGAAGGTGCAGTTCTGGGACGGCTTGCAACGGTCGTTGCCAGCATGCTGAGGGGGAAACACAAGACCAACTTTACTCCACATGTTGATTGTGGTGATTATGTAGTTGTTATAAATGCCGATAAAGTTGAGCTGACCGGCGATAAATGGTCAGGTAAGGAATATGTAAGGCATACGGGATATCCCGGAGGCCAGAGATTCACAACAGCTGAGGAACTTGTAAAGAAGAATCCCATCGGGCTTGTTGAAAATGCAGTAAGGGGAATGCTTCCAAAGAATCGTCTGGGCAGAGCGATCTTCAAAAACATGCATGTTTATGCCGGATCATCACATCCGCATGAAGCCCAGAAACCAAAGAAAATTGAACTTTAAAACAAGAAAAGCACAGATATGGAACCGATCAATGCCCTTGGAAGAAGAAAAGCAGCTGTTGCCAGAGTATATTTAAATGACGGGAAAGGTAATATCACAATAAACGGGAAAGATTACAAAGAATATTTCGGATCCGACATTCTTCAATATGTGGTGACCCAGCCTCTCCTTCTCCTTAATTCTGTTGATAAATATGATATAAACGTCAATCTTGATGGCGGTGGAGAAAGAGGCCAGGCTGAAGCTGTCCGTCTGGGTATTACCAGAGCGCTTGTAAAGGTTGATGCTGAAAATAAATCATCTCTTAAGGCAAATGGTTTTGTTACCCGCGATCCCCGCGAGGTTGAAAGGAAAAAACCGGGAAGGCCGAAAGCCCGTAAAAGATTCCAGTTCAGTAAACGTTAGTTTCTGACTGCTGAATCAACTGAGAGCAAGTTTAGTATCTAAATTGCAAAGACTTCCGCGGGTCGGAACTACTCTGCAATTGATTTTTTAAGAATGTAAACTTAAATATTTATACATGCCAAGAACAAATTTTAATGAATTGCTTGATGCCGGAGTACATTTCGGACATCTGAAAAGAAAATGGAACCCTGCAATGGCTCCTTATATTTTTATGGAGCGTAACGGGATCCACATTATTGATCTTGAAAAAACAATTGTCAAGCTTGACGAAGCTGCATCAGCAATGAAGCATATTGCCAAATCGGGTAAGAAAGTATTGTTTGTTGCTACAAAAAAACAGGCTAAAGAGATAGTAGCCGAGAAAGTTAAAAGGGTAAATATGCCTTATGTTACAGAGAGGTGGCCGGGAGGTATGCTTACAAATTTCCCGACGATCCGCAAAGCTGTAAAGAAGATGGGATCCATTGATAAAATGGCAACCGACGGTACTTTTACAAACCTGTCAAAGCGCGAAAAACTCCAGGTTACCCGTCAAAGAGCAAAACTTGAAAAAAACCTTGGAAGTATTGTTGATCTTACCCGCCTGCCCTCTGCACTTTTTATTGTTGACGTATGCAAAGAGCATATTGCAGTAAGAGAAGCAAAACGTCTTGGCATACCGGTCTTTGCTATGGTCGATACCAACTCCGATCCTACTGAAATCGATTTCCCGATCCCTGCAAATGACGATGCATCAAAATCAATATCCCTTATAACCGAAATTCTTTGCCAGTCTATCGAAGAGGGTCTGAATGAGAGAAAGATAGAAAAGGACAAGGAACCGGGGCCGAAGGATAAGAGGATCATCAGAAAAGAGCTTGAAACAAAAGATATACCCGCTTCACTCATAGAAGCAATCGTTGAAGAGGAAGAAGAAGAGGAAGAAGAAGTTGAAGAGGAAGTGTCTGCAGATGAAGCTGTTGAAGAAGATGATGCTGCCGAAGTGTCAGACGATACTGAAGAAGAAGTTTAATAGTTGTAATTAGTGTTGAATTAAAAATAAGATCAGATGGCTACAATAAGCGCTGCAGATGTTGCAAAACTGAGACGTGTTACACTTGCAGGAATGATGGATTGCAAAAAAGCTCTTGAGGAAGCTGAAGGTAATTTCGATAAGGCAATAGAAATTATCCGTAAAAAAGGACAGGCAGTTGCGAATAAAAGGGCTGACAGAGACGCTACGGAAGGTGTTGTTCTTGCCAAAGTTACTGCCGATGGCAAAAGAGGATCTCTGATAGTACTCAACAGCGAATCCGATTTCGTTGCCAAGAATGCCGAATTCGTGGGATTTGCAAATAAGATCCTTGACCTTGCACTTAGTTCTGATCCGGCAAGCCTCGAGGAATTGAAAGCACTTCCGATGGACGGAGTAAGTGTTGGTGAAAAAGTAATTGAATATATTGGTATTATTGGTGAGAAACTTGATCTTTCATATTATGCAAAGATCGATGCCCCGCATGTACAGGCTTATATACATCCGGGTAATAAGCTTGCCACCCTGGTAGGCTTTACCAAAACCGGAGCTGACCTTCAGGTTTATAAAGATATTGCAATGCAGGTGGCTGCAATGAACCCGGTGGCTGTCGACAAAGCTGACGTTCCACAGTCAGTTATCGATCAGGAACTGGAGATCGGCAGGGAACAGGCCAGAAGGGAAGGAAAACCTGAGGCAATGCTCGGAAAAATAGCTGAAGGTAAACTTGCCAGATTCTATAAGGATAGCACACTTGTGAACCAGGACTTTATAAAAGACAATAAACAAACTATCGGTCAATATCTTAAATCAGTCGATAGTGATCTGAAAGTGACTTCATTCAAAAGATACACATTGAACATTTGAAACCAGTTCATGATTCAATTTAAAAATGGCGCTTCGTGGCGCCATTTTTTTTATTACATTCGTCTCTGTCCTTAAAAGGCTAAGCCTGCAATTATGAAGTATAAAAGAATATTACTGAAGATAAGCGGTGAGTCGCTGGCCGCTTCCGGAAATAGTGGAATTGATGAATCAATTCTTGAAATATATGCAAAACAGATAGTTGAGGTGGCCTCAAATAAATGTGAAGTGGCAATTGTTGCAGGAGGAGGAAATATATTCCGGGGATTAAGCGGAACTGAATCGGGCTTTGACAGGGTTAAAGGCGACCAGATGGGGATGCTTGCAACAGTCATAAACAGTCTGGCCCTCGAAAACGCCGTGGATCGGCTGGGAGGAAAAGCAAAAGTCTTCACATCAATAAGAATGGAACCGGTTGGTGAGCTTTACAAAAGGGACAGGGTACTTGAAGAACTGAATAAAGGTGTTGTCTGCATTCTGGCAGGGGGAACAGGTAATCCGTTCTTTACAACAGATACGGCTGCTGCACTGAGGGCTGTTGAGATCGGAGCAGATGTTCTTCTGAAAGGAACAAGGGTTGACGGAGTATATACCGACGATCCGGAAAAAAATCCTGCAGCGGAAAGGTTTGACAAAATATCATTTGAAGAAGTGATTTCCCGGAGGCTTAAAGTAATGGATTCCACAGCATTTACACTATGCCTCGAAAACAGGATGCCGATAATTGTATTCGACATGAATAAGCAGGGAAATCTTATGAAACTTGTTTCCGGTAACAGGACCGGTACACTTATTTATATCTGACAACAGATTGCTGTTTTATCTATTTTATTAAATTTGTTACTTTCAGGCCTTGATACACCTTTCATTTTAAAGGCAGCCATTCATTAATAACCTGTTAATTCTACAATTATGAACGAAGATGTTGAACTGATAACCGAAGAGACAAAGGACAGGATGCAAAAAGCAATAGATCACCTTGAACACGAACTTGCGAGGCTGCGTGCAGGAAGGGCTACCCCGGTCCTTCTCGACGGTATCACTGTAGCATACTATGGCGTTAATTCACCACTGAGCCAGGTTTCAAACATCAATACTCCTGACCCTAAAACAATACTCATACAGCCATGGGAAAAATCTATGCTGGGGACTATTGAAAAAGCTATTATGGCCGCGAATATCGGACTGACTCCAATAAATAACGGTGAAGTGATCCGTATCAATATCCCTCCGTTAACCGAGGAACGCAGACATCAGCTCGTAAAACAGGTCAGAACCGAGGGCGAGACAGCCAAAATAAGCATCAGGATTGCACGTAAATGGGCGAATGATGAGCTGAAAGAGCTCCTCAAATCCGGTCTTCCCGAAGATTTTGAAAAAAATGCAGCTGAAACTGTCCAGGAAATGACTACCGAATTCAACGCCAGGGTAGATAAGATAGTCAGCACCAAGGAAAAAGATGTTATGACGGTTTAGAGGGGGGGTGAGTTTATGGTTTCAGCACCAGCCTGTATTTTGCTGCTGCTTTCACCGCACCTTCACTGAACACATCCTTATAGAATTTCCCTTCAACATAGGTTTTTGTCTGTGAGAGGTAAAACTCACTTGCAGGAATCCCTGATGCTCCGGTGGGAATTACCGTCCAGGATTCATCCCAGTCTGCAGTATTGTATATATGCCTTTCCGAAGCACCGTCAGTCACTCTGAAGTCTTCATCATAAGTGTAAGGACATACAGTATGACTACTCCCGCCTGCCTCGTACAGATCTGAATTAAAGTTAAATACCCGGTCCAGCATTTTTATGGTCCCCAGTGGATGTACAAGAGATATTTTATGAATATTGCCCCATTCCCATCCGTTAATGTCATCTCCGTACGATCCTGCAAGTGTTTTTATTCCATCCCGGAAACTCCGCATTACAATATCATCCAGACTTTCCACAGACGGGGTTTTGACATCATCAACCCACTGATCTCCTCCGTTCTTCAGTATCCTGTATATATAATAATCCCTGATGGGCCCTGGCAGCTGTCCGGAAAGTTCATTAAGCTCATCACCAAGCAGGTTACGGGCAAAATTTTTCGTAAATAACTCGAATATTGCCGGGGATATCTTATCTCCACTCATATTGTAATCCCAGTCCTGAAGTGTTTCAAGTGCCCGGGCTTCCAGAGGGCTCATTTCGTTTACTCTGCCCTGAAGCTTAAGTATATACGGTGTAAGAAGTGCAGCATACGCGGAATGCTGATCAGTGACCATCCTCTTAAAGTCATCAATATCATGCTTTTCCTTTTCCGTGATCATCTGTCGTATCCTTTCGATCCTGTAAGGAACATAAAACCTGAATGAAATATAATACGGATAGTCTTCGTCTACAGTCTTATTGTTTGCCGAGGAGATGTAACCCGATTCCGGATTGAAGCTGTACGGAAGCTGATCAACAGGGACATACCCTTTCCAGTCGAATTCATCCGTTTCGCCCGATCTTATTGTGGATCCATATCCTTTTCTGACCGGTATACCGCCACCGGTAACAATACCTATATTCCCGTTCACATCGGCATAGGCAAAGTTCTGACTGACCGATTTGAAATACCCTACTCCTTCTTTGAATGCATCCCAGTTATCTGCCCTGTTTATTGTGTAAACAGCTTTCAGTTCATCACTCGGATCATATCCTGACCACCTCATTGTAAGTACAGCATCTTTTATATCCCTTAAACCGGAGATAACCGGACCCCGGTGTGTGTATTTCAGAATCAGAGTATCAACCCTTCCGGTTTTTGATTTTATTATCTCCTTTCTTAACAACATATTCCTCCATTCGCCATTGAAAAAATACTGATTTTCATTTTCAGGATTTATTTTTTCTGCGAACAGGTCAATATCATCAACCATCAGGTTTGTCATTCCCCAGGCGATATTGTCATTATGACCTGCGACAATAAACGGTTCCCCGGGAACAACAACTCCGGTAACATTAAGTTTACCCGGTATAACCTGGTGCATCTGCATCCATATTCCCGGAGAAGTTAAACCAAGGTGCATATCATTTGAAAAGAGAGGTTTACCTGTTGCAGATCTTGTCCCTGAAACGGCCCAGTTATTACTCCCTGAAAATGAATGTATTCCCAGCGCTTTAAGCTTGTCAAGTGAATAAATAAAAGATTGAGCTTCTTTCATGATGTCATCTTCAAGCCTGAATTCAGGAAAGACAACTGAAGAAACAGCTTTCCAGTCAGGAATAAGCTGCCCGGCTTTCTCCTCTCCAAGTTCCTTTACAAGCCTGTAGACAAAAATATCTGTGGAAAGGTTTCCGGCGGCCAGATCCCACCCCATATAGCCTATTATATTTGCAATATCCTCAAGCTTCCATTCATCTGGTTTGTAACCAAGAATTTTAAATTCAGGAGGCAGCTTTTTCCCGGCACCACTGATATAACTGTTTACACCGTCAGCATAAGCCTGTAAGCAGTTTGTCACTTCAGGTTCCTGGCTGCTCAGGACCATTTTTGACTTTGCCGTCATATCGAGACTGCGGAGAAAATGATCAGTCTGAATGTAATCATCACCAAACATTTCCGATAACCTGCCTGTTGTTGCCCTTCGGATCAGATCCATCTGCCACAATCTTTCCTGAGCCATTATATATCCTGATGCAAGGTACAGGTCATGCTCATCTGAGGCATAAATATGAGGCATGCCCCGCTCATCGCGGTATACTGTAACTTCTCCGGTCAGACCGGAGATCTTAAGCTCCCCGTCGTAAAGCGGAAGAGCTCCTTTTTTGATCCCGGAAACCAATATTAATCCGGTAATTAGTGCAACTGCTAAAAGTGCTGCCAGAGCGATCAGGATAGTTTTAAAGATTTTCATCATAATATAATTTTGATATTAATGGTATGATGGAACCCACATGTGGATAAAATTATAGTTATAAGTGTTTGTTTTAGAATAACATGTGGGTTTCATTTGTCCGCCAATTTTGTTTCTGCCAAGTTAATATTTCAGGGTTTAAAAACCAGTTTATATAAAGCTGAATTTTTTACAGCATCACTGTTGAAGTGATCACCATAGAATTTACCACCAATATATGTTTCAACCTGTGACAGGTAGAATTCGCTTTTCGGTACACCGGAAATACCTCCCGGAAGAACGGAATATGAATCATCCCAGTCGGCAGTGTTATATATATTTCTCACTGATGCTCCCATAGATGACCTGAATCCCGGCTTAAAGGAAAAATAGGGACAAACAGTGTGATCACTACCTCCGACAGGAAATAAATCGGAATTAAGCTTATAAATTGCTCCAAGCATTTTCACATTACCCAGTGGATGAATAAATGCAATCGTATGTATCCTTCCCCATTGCCATCTTTCAGTATTCTTACCGTACTTTTTCACCAGCATCCCGATCCCATCCTTAAAGCTCTGCATCACAATATCATCAAGAGTTTCTTTTTCAGGAGTGAGGATATTGTCAACCCACTCATCCTCACCGTCGGTAATTATTTTATAAATATAATATTCGCTTGTCATATAATATAACTGGTCGAAGAGATCTCCCAGTTCATCAGCGAGAAGGTTTTTCCTGAGGGCGATCCTGAAGAATTCGAATACAGTTGGTGCAATTATTGTGGGATCCATATTAAAATTCCATCCCGACATCTCAGTGAGGATACTGTTTTCGAAGGCGGAAAGCTCGTTCTTCCTGTTGTTTAGCTTAATAAGATAAGGAGTAAGTAATTCAGCAAGAACAGAGTGCTGATCAGTTACCATCCTTTTAAAATCTTCGGTCCCGAACAGGTCTTTTTCATCCAGCATTTCCCTGATCCTCCTTATCCGGTAAGGAACTACAAAATCCTGACTGATAAAGTAAGGATAATCATCATCAACAGTCCTGTTATTTGCTGACGAGACAAACCCGATCGATGGATTAAAGGTGAAGGGAAGATGTTCAAAAGGTACATATCCC
>CAZWUB010000153.1:0-9039 GCA_964637415.1 uncultured Rikenellaceae bacterium | reverse complement strand
GGTGCTTGTCATTATAAATGGGGGTTAACAGTTTCCCGGGTGCGCAAATTTAGCGAAAAATATTTCGTATAATTGCAGTGAATTATACGATTAAAGTCAATACATCCGTTTATTAAAAAATTTAATTCTGCCTGTGCGTTCCCGGATTGCGATAATTATTCTTTTTATTCCTTATTGTCTGGCGGCCCAGCTGACAGCGCCTGGAGCAACATCGTCCAGACCAACCTCATATCCATCGGCTCCTGCAGTTAAGGATTCTATCTTCGTTTACTGCAACGAATCAGGCACTCAGAAGGGGACACTTAATGCAACCAGTCCGCGGGGGAACGCTCCTTTTAATTTTTCGTGGTACCGGTGGAGTACCACAACAAAGAGTTTCAGCATTTCTGTAAAAACCGAGACGGGTGTATCAAATTCAACAATCAGCAGCCTCGATGAAGGAGGCTACAGAGTTATTGTTTCAGGAGGTTTTGACACAACAATGACCTGCTGGATCGTTTTTGATAAAGCGCCTGACGTTGAAGCAAAACTGAGAAACCCGATGAAACATTGCAATTATGTTGCCCTTGACGGTACAGCAACAGCAACTGTTACATCGTTTTTATATTATGATCCGGGAACAGGCAACCAGCTTAGTCTTAAAAATGAAGTCACTTTTCTCTGGTCATCACAGCCTGAATCATCAATCCCGAATCCTGGGCTCAATATAGACCCGATTACATTCAATCCGCCCCTTGAGGATGTTATTTATAAATTGGAGGTCTTTACACTTGGATGCAGTAATTCTGACACAATTGATTATAAATCAATTCATATTAAAGCAGATTTTACTGTTGATCCCATGGAAGGAGAAGCTCCGCTCGAAATAAATATTACGGACAAATCAACAAGGGGATACATTTATGAATGGGATTTTGGTGATGATTCTGTTTCAAACCTTAAAGATCCTCTTCCTCATATATATTATAAGCCGGGAGAATATACAATTTTACTTACTATAGAAAGTGAGCAGCACTGCATCGATTCTTTACGGTCTGCTATAATAAAAGTGGAACCATCTGCTCTTGCAATACCGAATGTATTCACTCCGGACGGTGACGGCTATAATGACCGTTTTATGGTCGAATCCAAATCACTCAGATATCTGATTGTTGAAGTTTTCAGCCGGTCGGGACTTAAGGTATATGGTTTTTCGGGTGAAGATGAAAGACTTAGAGACTGGACCGGATGGGACGGAAATATTAATAATTCCTCAATAAAGGCTGCCCCGGGAGTATACTTTTATATTATCCGTGCTATAGGGTGGGATGATATAAGGTACGACAGTAAGGAGTATCGGGGCGTGGTGTATTTATATCGGTAAAGGTGTTACGGTATTAGGGTTTTACGGCATTACGGCATTACGGCTTTAAGGCGTTAAGACCGTAAAGCCCTAACGCCGTAATACCGTAACGCCGTAACGCCGTAACCTCCGTTCACCGGTAAATATCCGCCACTCACAGATTTTTCTGAAAATTCCCGGACGAAAACTTTGTAAACTAAAAAAGTTTTCTCATTTTTGCCGCGTTTTTCAATTCTGATATGGATTACAGGCAAAGAATAACTGAAGAAGCCGCTAACATGTTCCGCACTTACGGGATCAGAGCTGTTACAATGGATATGCTCGCCGGTCAGCTCGGGATTTCAAAAAGGACTATTTATGAGATCTTCCGCGACAAGGATGAGCTTCTCAGGGGGGTTCTTAAATTTATGGGAGAGAAGCAGCAGGAACTGATAAAGAAAGTCTTTGGTGAATCAGAGAATGTAGTAGAAGCCATTTTCACCTTACTTGATCTCATGAGTGCACATTTCAGAAAGATGAGCCCTGCCTTTAAGCTCGATATGGAAAAATATCATAATGATATTCTTAAAGTGCTCAGGGAAAATGACCAGATGCCCTATTACATAGATAACGCCGAAATGCTGGAAAGGGGAATAAGAGAAGGTCTTTTCCGTAAAGATATTGATATTGATGTGACAAATAATTGCATATATGAAGTAATGAAGATGTCGGTTGACAAAGACAAGATAGGTACAGGCAGACTTGATAAAGAAGTATTGATAAAGGATTTTTACCTTAATTATCTGAGGGGAATATCAACCTCAGAGGGTCTTCGTTTAATTGACTTCTATGAAAAGAATCAGAAAACAAATAATCAGACGGATTTTTTAAAGGATAAATTGATTTGAAATGAAAAGGATTTTAATTACGGCAGCTGCCCTGATATTGTTAGTTCCGGCACGGATTGATGCCCAGGGAAATACAGGTGAGCTGAAGCTTTCAGTAAAGGAAGCACAGGAATACGCGTTGATGAACAACAGGGTTGTACTTGCTGCCAGATCGGATGTACAGGCTGCAAAGGCGGCGCTGTGGGAGACCATTTCAGCGGCTCTTCCGCAGGTAAATGCAAGTGGTTCATTTATGGACAACCTGAAACTTATGACAACACTCTTACCTGGTGATTTCTTCGGGAAACCCGGAGAAAAAGTCCCGGTGACATTTGGCTCACAGTTCAATTCAAGCGGATCAATTGAAGCAAGTCTTCTGCTTTTCAATGCTCCGTTGTATATCGGAATTGAGACAACAAAGCTTGCACAGAAGTTAAGTGAGGAGAGCCTCACCAAATCAGAGCTTGAGACAAAAGAATCAGTAGCCTCAGCATATTTTCTGATTCTTGTCTCGGAAAAGTCACTTGAATTGCTCAACGGTAATATTGAGAATCTGAACGAAACACTTAAATCGACAAGGGCAATGTACCAGGTTGGTATGGCCGAAGCAACCGATGTCGATCAGATGGTGTCGAATGTAACTATGGTTGAGAACAATCGGAGCTCTCTTGAGCGCACAATTGAACTCAATTATAATATTCTGCGCTTTCAGCTGGGTGTTCCGGCCTCAACAGTTATCGCACTTACAGAAACACTTGAAAGCCTGACAGATCAAATAAATGTGGAAGCACTTTTGTCTCAGGAATTCGACCATACAAGGAATGTCGATTATAAGCTTGTGGAAGGACAGGAAATGATATCTTCACTTGCCCTGAAGTCTCAGAAAGCGTCAGTTCTTCCAACCCTGGCCGGATTCTATAATTATGGTACCAACGGAATGGGAGATAAATTATCCGAGCTGAGATGGTTCCCCAATTCTGTTGTTGGCATGCAGGTGTCGGTCCCGATTTTTGCAAGCGGCCAGAGATATGCTCAGATAAAAAAAGCTCAGATAAATCTTGATAAAGCGAAAACTACACGGGAAATGGTTACCGAACAGTTGCTTATCCAGGAAAAGCAGCTGAGGTACGATCTTGTAAATGCCAATCTGCAGTATCAGAGCCAGCTTCAGAATGTTGATGTTTCGCAAAGAGTTTATACAAGTGTCGAAAATAAATATAAGCAGGGGATGGCTTCCAGCCTCGATCTTACCCAGGCAAACAGCCAGTATCTGCAGGCAGAAAACAACTATGTATCAGCTCTTCTGAACCTGCTCCAGACAAAAGTCGCACTGGACAAACTCTTAAATAACTTATAAAAAATCAGGAAAATATTAATACAAAATAAAATGAAGTCCACAAAAATAATATCTGTTATAATGATAAGCGGCCTGATACTTTCGGCCTGTTCATCAAAGAAAGCAAATGATGCAGCAACAGCAGCTCCCGGAACCGCCGGCGCTGAAAAAGCTGCAATTCCGGTGAAGGTAATTACTCTCGAAAAAACAAAGATTGCAAGGACCATAGATTATACGGCTACCGTATTACCATATGAAGAAGTTAATATGGCTCCTTCAACACCAGGAAGGATTGATAAGATATATGTTGAAACCGGAGACAGGGTAACAAAAGGACAGGAGCTTTTCCTGATGGACCGTACCCAGCTTTATCAGCAGAAGGTGCAGCTGGCAAGTGTCAGCAAAGATCTTTCAAGGCTGGATACACTACTCAGGATGGGAAGCGTAACTCAGCAGCAGTACGATCAGATGAAGACTCAATATGATGTACTCAAAACAAACGTGGATTTTATGGAGGAGAATACACTTCTCAGGGCGCCATTCACGGGGATTGTCACAGGAAAATACTTTGAGGACGGTGAGATGTATTCAGGTACACCTACAACCCAGTCGGGAAGATCGGCAATTGTTACAGTGATGCAGGTAAATCCGCTTAAAGTGAACGTGGCAGTCTCTGAGCAATATTATCCTCTGATAAAGAACGGTATGAAAGCTATTGTTACTGCTGATGTATATCAGGACGAGGCCTTTACAGCAAGGGTTTTCAGAAAAGCCCCGACTGTTAACTCTGTAACAAGATCATTCATAGCTGAACTGGAACTTCCAAACAGGAATGATATGCTGAAACCGGGAATGTTTGTACGTGTTTCGATGGATCTTGGGGAAGTTGAAACCTTTGTCGTTCCGGCAGCAACAGTAATGCTCCAGGAAGGCACAAATACCCGTTATGTTTTCATTGAGGAACAGGGAGTGGCAAAACGGATTGAGGTTCTGCTGGGCAAGAGATTCGACGACCAGCTTGAGATCATTTCAGACAACCTGAAGGAGGGAAACCGTCTGGTTACAGAGGGCCAGTCAAGGCTGCTCAGTGAAGACAAGTTAGAGATAGTAATGTAGTGTAAGCAATACAATAATTGTCAAAATGAGCATATATAGTACTTCAATAAAGAGGCCGGTTACAACGATCCTGGTATTTGTTGCCCTGATCGTGATAGGTCTCTATTCACTTACCCAGCTCCCGGTAGATCTCTACCCCGAGATGGAACTGCCATTCATCGGTGTGGTTACAACTTATCAGGGTGCAAGTGCATCTGATATCGAAACAAATGTCACAAGACCGGTTGAGGATGTACTTAATTCTGTGAGTAACCTTAAAGAGATGACTTCTACATCAAGTGACGGATTATCTGTGATCTTTCTGAATTTTGAATACGGGACGAACCTCGATGAAGCGTCAAATGATATCAGGAGCAACCTGAGCTTCATCCAGAACTATCTGCCTGAGGATGCAGAGAGTCCCATAATAATGAAATTCAATTCAAGCATGATGCCTATAATTTTCTATGCAATTACTGCAAAAGAAAGTTACAGGGGGCTTGAAAAGATCCTTGATGAAAAGATCGTAAACCCGCTTAACAGGATCGAGGGTGTCGGATCGGTGAACCTTGGAGGTGTGCCGGGACGAAAAGTATATATCGATGTCGATCCCCGTAGGATGGAAGCGTATAATCTTACAATTGAACAGATCGGTAATATACTGAGAGCAGAGAACCTTAACATGCCTGCAGGGTTTATCGAAATGGGTCAGACTGATTATCCGCTGCGGATCCAGGGTGAATTTCCTGAAAGTGATATAATTAAAAACCTTGTAGTAAGCAGTTACAACGGTAATAATGTTTATCTGAAAGATATTGCCGAAGTCCGTGACACAATCCGTGAAACGAGGCTTGACACAAGGATCAACGGACTGCAGGGAATGACTATGTATGTGCAGAAACAATCAGGAGCAAATACGGTGAAGGTGACTAAGGAAATTGAGGAGACTCTTGAAGAACTCAAGCAAAGCCTGCCTGCCGACGTGACTGTAGAAAAACTCTTCGACAGTGCAACATTTATAAAAGATTCTATAAGCAATCTTACTGAGACCCTTCTGTATGCTGCAATTTTTGTGATACTTGTCGTTCTGTTCTTCCTCGGAAGATGGAGAGCAACAATTATAATAATAGTTACTATCCCAATTTCACTTGTTGTTGCATTTATTTATCTGTTCGTGACCGGAGAGTCGATAAACATCATTTCACTAACATCACTATCTATAGCGATAGGGATGGTTGTTGATGATGCTATTGTGGTGCTTGAGAACATAACAAAACATGTTGAAAGGGGAAGCCGTCCCCGGGAGGCGGCAATTTATGCAACCAATGAAGTGTGGCTTGCTGTTATTGTCACTACTCTTACTGTTGTTGCAGTATTTTTCCCGCTGACATTTGTGACTGGATTAACCGGTGTTCTTTTCAAACAGCTGGGCATGCTTGTTACAATAACTATCGTAACATCTGTTATTGCAGCAATAACTCTTACACCTACAATGAGTGCGCTTCTGCTTAAATGGTATCCGATCAGGAAAGAAGCGCCCTGGTATACCTATGATGGCAGTATAAGAAAAGGCCTGGACAGATTTGACCGCTTTTACGAAAGGACACTGAGATGGGCGCTTCACCATAAAACAGTAACACTCGCTGTAGCGCTTGTTGTATTCATCGGATCGATGGCGCTTTTTACTCTGATCGATACTGAATTCTTTCCGCAGGCAGACCAGTCGGAATTATCTGTAACAGTAGAACTCCAGACTGGAACAAGGGTGGATGAGACTCTTAAAACAACTGATAAGATCGACAAGATAATCAAGGAGAAAATTCCGGAGGTCAAGTTGTTATCAACGTCTACAGGGGTTGATGATGAAGCCGGATTCTCTTCATTATTCGGAGCCGGAGGAACACACGTCATTTCTTATAATATAGCTCTTGTGCCAATAGAGGAAAGAACAAAGAGTTCAACGGATATAGCCGATGAACTTAGAGCGGAGCTTGTCAAAATACCTGAAATAGTTGACTTTACAATCAATACTTCACAGGGTATGGGAAGTTTTGGAGGCAGTGCAGTTGAAGTTGAGGTTTACGGATATAATATCGCATCAACAAACGTTGTTGCCGAAGAGCTTGCAGGAAAGATCAGGAAGCTTGAAGGAGCAAGGGATGTTACAATCAGCCGTGATAAATCAAAACCGGAGCTCCAGATCATTCTCGATCAGGAAAAAATGATAGCAAACGGATTGAATACCGCAACTGTATCAACTTTTGTCAGAAACAGGGTGGGAGGAATGACGGCAACCCAGCTCAGGCAGGCGGGAGATGAGTATGATGTAATTGTCCGCTTTAAGGAAAGTGCAAGGAGTACACTCACCGATATCGAGAATATAGGCATTACAAATCCTGCCGGCCAGATAATCCGACTGGGTGAAATTGCGGATATCAAGGAGTACTGGTCGCCACCAAGCATTGAAAGGAAAAGGAGGGAGAGAATCGTAACAGTTTCATTTACACCATATAAAAGATCGCTTACAGAACTGCAGACAGAGATTCAGCAGGCTATTACCGAAATCGATGTGCCCTCAGATGTAATGGTTGAGATCTCGGGAGCTATTGAGGAACAAATGGAATCATTTATGGATATTGCTTTCCTTATAGTCGTGAGCCTTATTCTTGTTTATCTTGTTATGGCATCACAGTTTGAATCGCTCAAGATGCCTTTAATAATAATGTTCTCAATTCCTTTCGCCTTTTCAGGGGTGGCAATAGCGCTGTTCCTGACAAATACTACATTAAGTGTGATTTCTGCAATCGGAGCTGTTATGCTTATCGGGATTGTTGTGAAAAATGCAATTGTGCTTGTTGACTTTATAAATCTCATGCGTGACAGGGGTAATGAACTTTATGAAGCTGTTGCAATATCAGGAAGGTCAAGGTTAAGACCCGTTATAATGACATCTGCAACAACGATCCTCGGTATGCTTCCTCTTGCGCTGAGCAGCGGATCGGGATCAGAGCTCTGGAGCCCCATGGGTATTGCAGTTATCGGCGGATTGATTTTCTCAACGCTTGTAACTCTTGTAATTGTACCGGTTATTTATACACTTTTCGCAAGGCGAGGGGAACGGAATAAAAGCATTGCACTATATTCAGACTTTGATTTTATAGAGGAGAACGGGGGAATACAGTAATCGGTAATCGGTAATCGGTAATCGGTAATCGGTAATCGGTAATCGGTAATCAGTAATCAGTTAACTACTTATTTAATTATTTACAGATGAAAGCAATAATGATAATTTATAACCAGGCACATACCGAAAAGGTGGAGTATCTGCTTGACCGTATGGGAATAAAAGGATATACCTTATGGGAAAATGTTCAGGGAAGGGGAACTAATACCGGTGTCCCCCACCTTGGAACACATACCTGGCCGGAAATCAACAAGAGCCTCCTGGCAATAGTTGATGATGATAAAGTTGACAGTATGCTTAATAATATAAAAAGGATCGATGCTGTCAATGAGGAAGTGGGGATCAGAGCATTCGTGTGGGATATACTTAAGACAGTGTAAATGGAATTTATAGTAAAACAGGAGGCTGACATAATTTGTCAGCCTTTTTTTTAACAAAATTTAAGAAAAACGTGTTCAGATAAAAAAAATCCTGTATATTTCGGCAACTACATTATAAACCTAAATTGATGAAATGCCTATGAAACAAAACGGACTGATTATAACCAACAATTAAAAATCTCTGTATTTTTCCAAAATGAACTAAATTTTTGCGGATCCCAAAATCCGTAAAGTGATCGTTATTTCTTTACTAAATTATTAATTATGAATGGGATAAAAAAGTTCCGGCAAACACCCGTTTCGGGTATTTGCAAACTAAAATTACCGAACATTATGGGATTGGTCTTCATTCTCATGATGGTTATGAATCTGAATTTCTTCGGAAATAATATTTATGCTGCTGATTTACAGCAGATACAGGTAAGCGGGACAATCGTCGATGAGAACGGTGGTCCGCTTCCCGGAGTTAATGTTGTTGTGAAAGGGACAACAATTGGAGTTACTACCGACATAGACGGCAAATTCACTTTGACCGTACCGGACCGTAATGGCACACTGGTTGCGTCCTTTATAGGATATGTTACCCAGGAGATTCCGATAACCGGACGGAGTGTGATTGATATATCGCTGGTATCTGATGCACTCTCTCTTGAAGAAGTGGTGGTGGTAGGCTACGGTACACAGAAAAAAGTTAATGTGATCGGTTCAGTGACCACGATCTCGACTTCCGAGATCACCGCTTCACCGACAAACACGGTATCTCAGTCTCTTGGCGGACGTATGCCCGGACTGGTTGTTCAGCAGACTAGCGGGGAACCAGGTCGTGATGATGCTGA
>CAZWUB010000152.1:0-9132 GCA_964637415.1 uncultured Rikenellaceae bacterium | reverse complement strand
GGAGTTTGGAGTTTGGAGTTTGGAGTTTGGAGTTTGGAGTTTGGAGTTTGGAGTTGAGTGGTTAGTTGAGGCTCCCCTCCTGGGAGGGGCTGGGGGTGGGTAAATCAGAAGTTAAGGGTTCAGATCAATTATGACGACCATCAGGTCCATGACGTTTGTGAGGGTAGGGCCGGTAAGTATGAGGCCTCCTGTTAATTTGAAGAAATTATATGAATCGAAATTTTTCAGATATGCTTCAGGATCAATATTATTTTCCTGAGCTTTCCTGATTGTTTCCGGATCAACTACGGCACCGGCTGCATCAGTATTCCCGTCGTTCCCGTCGGTGCCACCCGAAAGAAATGTTATCCCCGGTATATCCTTAATATACAATGCTGTAAAAAGTGCAAGGTGCTGATTTCTTCCGCCTGATCCGTCTCCGGTGACTTTCACTGTTGTCTCACCTCCGAAAAGCAGGCAGAGGGGCTTCTGCAAATCATTTTCCGACCGATGGTTATTAATCTCACTGATTATATATGAACAGGCAGCTTCTGTATCACCTTTAAGTGAATCTGTAATTATTATTGTCTCATATCCCCTTAATTCAGCTTCTTCTTTCGCACAATAAAGCGCTGTCTTATTATTCCCTGCAAAAAAAAGGGCTGATTTCCTGAAAATTTCATTTCCCGGCTTTGGTGTTTCAGGTTTCATCCCATTAACACCTTCCCTGATGTAATTAACAAGTGAGTATGGCAGGCTTTCAGCCAGGTTATACTTTTCCAGGACCCTCAGTGCATCTGTAAATGTCGAATTATCAGGCACTGTAGGTCCTGATGCAATGATGTCAGCCGGATCGCCTATAACATCCGACAGCAGAATACTTACAAATGAGGCCGGTGCGATGTGTGCTGCCAGCTGTCCTCCCTTTACTTTCGAAAGGTGCTTTCTCACAGCATTCATCTCACCGATATCTGCCCCGCACTTCACAAGCATGTCGCTCAGCAGCGCCATATCTTCCTGAGAAGAATATTCCGGATGATCAGCAAGAAGAGCGGACCCTCCACCCGACCACAGGCATATTACAAGGTCATTCTCCCCGGCTCCTGATACAATCTTTAAAATTTCCTCAGCAGCCTTATAGCTGTTTGAGTCCGGAACAGGATGGCCCGCTTCAGCTACATTTATATAAGAGAGTTTGCATGAATATCCGTATTTCGTAACAACATATCCAAGTGTGATCCTGTCCTTCAGTATCGCTTCAAGGTAATGAGCCATTGCTGCACTCGCCTTCCCTGCTCCGACCACGTATATATTCTGCAGTTTTTCAAGGTCATAGCTCATATAACCTATTTTCAGCACAGATCCTCTCAGAGAAATGAGGTCATTGATGAGCTTCCCGGGAAGAACTCCTTTAATGCCTGCCAGGAATATCTGCCTGGCACTATCCTGGTTATTCATGCCTTATAGTATTTTATTCAGTTACATCAGGAACAGTGATGAAATCCAGACAAGTCCAAACACCACAGAACCCATTATAATTGTTGAAGTTGAATACACTTTTAGATTGGTATTAATATCCAGCCCTGCAAAGTTGGAAACAACCCAGAAATAAGAATCATTTGCATGGGAAACCATCATTGATCCTGCTCCCATCGACAACATTGTAAGCAGCCGGCCCCATTCTGAATCCAGACCGAGAAGATCGAGCATCGGCAGAACGAAAGAAGCTGTAGTAATAATTGCAACTGTCGATGAACCCTGAGCTGTCTTCATTATCAGGGCTATCAGAAAGGGGACTAGCAATCCGATGTTCGTATCCGCCAGAATTTTCCCCATTGCCTCTCCTACACCTGTTGATTTAATTACCATTCCGAACATCCCGCCAGCGGCAGTCACAATAAGAATTGGTCCGGCTTTTACTATTGCTTCTGTAAATAATTCATTAAATGATGTGATACTTTTCCTTCTTATCAGGAATAAGCCCAGGAATACGCCTGTTGCCAGTGCAAAAACAGGTTCTCCCGGAAAATAGAAGATCTTCGCCATCAGACTTGTTCCTGCAGTATCAAATAAAAAAATCAGAGATTTTATTGTGATGAGTAAAAGGGGTACAACTATTGGTAAAAATGAAAGAAAGACCGGAGGCAGTTCCTTTTTATGCAGGGTGATCTCTGTTCCGGGATCTTCCGCCGGGGGATAATTTTTTCCCTTCACAATCCATTTCGACCACAGGTAGGCAGCCAGGGCTCCGGGTACTGCAAATAATATTCCCAGAAGTATCAGATTACCAACATTCACTTCCATTATGCCGGCAGCTGCCAGGGCTCCGGGATGCGGAGGGATAAGACAATGAACCGAATAGAGAGATGTTGCAAGAACTGTTGCCATAAAAGCGATCGGTAATTTCGATTTCGCGCTGAACGATTTTGCCAGACCGCTGAGAACTATGAACCCTGAATCGCAGAAAATAGGAAGCCCCGTAATAAAACCTGTAATTGCAAGCGCCCTCGAACTTTTCTTTTCACCGGTTCTGGAAAGGATATAATTTGCTATACTTATTGTTCCACCGGTCCGGTCAAGTATGATCCCTATCATTGCCCCGAAAATTATCAGGAATCCTATCGACCCCATTGTATTTCCGAATCCCTGTTTGATTGACGTAACTATTGTTTCGGCCGGCAGAGTGACAAACGCCAGGAAAACAGAAACAAGGAACAGTGAAACAAATGCATTCAATTTCAGGGTTGAAGTCAGAAGAATAATGGCAATAATACTTACCAGAACCAGGATTGAAATAACAGCAATACTCATTTTTAGATTTATGATAACAGCAAAAACAAAATTTTAATATCCCAGGTGTATTTCGCAAAGCGATTTAACGGCCCTGTCGGAAAAGAAATCACATGCAGCAAACATTCTGAATTCACCTCCGTCAGATTCCTTCTCCATCTTTACAAGAAGGAACTCCTGCTGATCATTCCTGTTAAACAGCTCTGAGAATGATACTGCGCAACGGTAACCATCGATTCCGGCAAAACATAAAATGCCTGTTTGCATGTTCATACTGTTTACAGGGAAAAACTCCCCCAGAATCTCTTTTACAAGCGGACCGTTAAACGGAGTTGTTGAGTGAATTCCTCTTCCTCTGCCATAAAAGATAGCTTCAAATCTTTCACTCCTGGCATGCCCGGGAATTATGCCTATCTCCCCTGTTTTCCTGCCATTTACTACTAAGTTTACAGAGGGACTGTACATTGGCGACATCCCCCTGTTCATCTTCATTGATACCGGAAATGATCGTACAGTTATTTTAACAGGATTGGAGATATTCCTCACAGTAATAAGGTCTGAAGCCGCCACAATCTTGCTTTTCAACGGCAGTTCCCACAGTTCCTTTGTTTTTGAGGGTACTATCCTTGAGACATCCGAAGCAATTATTACCCGGTGAAGGTTGTTCGGATAATAAATGTCACCCCAGCTGAAAACAGCTTTTTCACCTTCATCATTCTCAATTATAAGATATAAATCAATGATTGAAGAATATTCAGCTTCGTTGGCTTTTTTTATAACTCTTTTATCAAGAATATCGAAAAGCGAATAGCCATCATATCTGAATGCCCCGGTAAACCTGTTACTGCCATCATCTTCCGGAAGAGCTTCCTTTACAATCACTGATCTTTTCTGCAGATCAGAAAAATCGACCCGCCCGGGATCAGCTATCTCCCCATCAATAACTAACTCCTTCACCGGAAGAATATATGTCTCAGCCTTATCGTAAAAATTATTCGTCATATTACACCCTTTAACACCGTATCGCCATAACACCGTAATACCCTAACGCCGTAACACCGTAACGCCGTAATACCCTAACGCCGTAACACCATAACGCCGTAACACTATAACACCTTAACACCTTAACACCCTAACACCTTAAAGCCGTAAAACCGTAACACCCTAAAGCCGTAATACCGTAATACCCTCGAATCCCTGTGCCCCTGAGCCTTTGCGCCTTTGCGCCTATCTGAAAAACAAATACGCCACCAGTATTGCCGCCACAGCGCCCGTAAAGTCGGCAATCAGTGCGCATCCCACTGAATGCCGTGTATTCTTTATCCCGACTGATCCAAAGTACACTGCAAGTATATAAAAAGTTGTATCTGTGGAACCCTGTAATGCACAGGACAGTTTTCCCACGAATGAATCGGCCCCGAATGTTTGCATTGCATCTATCATCAGTCCCCTGGAACCACTTCCGCTCAGGGGTTTCATCAGAGCAACCGGCAGGGCTCCGGTAAATTCGGTATCAAAACCAAGCCAGGCGAAAAATTTTTCCATCCCCTCCACAAGTATTTCCATTGCACCTGATGCCCTGAATATCCCGATACCAACAAGAATTGCCACCAGAAATGGTATGATCTTTACAGCAATCCCGAATCCATCCTTTGCCCCTTCAATAAATGCATCATATACATTTACTTTTTTTATCATGGCAAGCACTATGAACAGTACAATTATGAGGATCAGGATGAAATTTGCTGCGAAAGTCGAAACGGCAGTTATCTGCTCCTTCGGCAAGTTTATAAAAAAGAATATGATCCCGGCCACTATCGCTGTAAGTCCACCCAGATATGCAACTATCACCCTGTCGAAAAGGTTTATTTTCTGAACTATTGAAACACTTATCAGTCCTGCCATTGTAGCCACAAAAGTTGCTATCATTATCGGTAAAAAAACATCAGCGGGATTTGCGGCTCCCAGCTGGGTACGGTATACAATTATAGTTACGGGAATAATTGTCAGCCCCGAAGCATTGAGCACCAGAAACATTATCTGAGCATTCGATGCACTCTCCTTATCGGGATTAACCTCCTGCATTTCCTTCATGGCTTTCAGGCCCATCGGGGTGGCTGCATTATCCAGACCAAGCATATTGGCCGAAAAATTGAGCATTATCGATCCGTAAGCCGGATGTCCTTTTGGCAATCCCGGGAATAATCTCTGAAATAATGGTCCGAAAATCCTTCCCAGAATAGTTACAACTCCACCTTTTTCTCCAACCTTCATCAGTCCCATCCATAGAGCCAGAACACCTGTCAGACCGAGTGAAATTTCAAAGCCTGTTTTTGCACTATTGAAAATTGAATTAACCAATTCATTGAATATCTGTGTATTACCTGCAAAGATCAATTGTCCGAGGGCAACAACAAACCCGATAAGGAAAAAGGCAATCCAGATATAATTCAACGCCATGATAAGAGTATGTGGTGCTAAGATAAGGATAATACAGGATACAAGATAAAAGATACAGGATAAAAGTTGTCGTGCAGTCTTGCGGTCAAGGGGTCGTGCAGTCTTGCGGTCTTGCAGTCCCGTAATTGCAACACGGCAGCAAGACTGAAAGACTGCATGACTGCACGACCGCATGACTTGCACGACAAATTTTTAATCAATACATTTGTAAGAAACAAAAGAAAAAACTATGGCAAGATTCACACGAACAGACGTAATAGTCAGGATGAGGGAAACAGGGATTGTCCCGATATTTTATCATAAGGATGCAGAAACATGCAGGAATGTAATAAAAGCCTGTTATGCAGGCGGACTCAGAGTTTTTGAATTTACTAACCGGGGCGATTTCGCCCACGAGATATTCAGTGAGATCAATAAATGGGCTGAGAAAGAGGTTCCCGATATGATAACAGGGGTTGGCTCAGTTGTTGATGCAGGCACAACATCCATATATATACAGCTTGGTGCAAACTTCATTGTGTCACCCCTGCTGAATGCCGACATGGCAAAAGTCTGTAATCGCAGGAAAATAGCATGGACACCGGGTTGCGGATCAGTTTCCGAGATAAGCTATGCCGAAGAACTTGGCGCCGACATAATAAAGATCTTCCCGGGGTCATCAGTTGGCGGTCCCGATTTTATAAAATCAGTTAAAGGTCCGTGTCCCTGGACAAGCCTCATGCCTACCGGAGGAGTTGAGCCAACGATCGAAAACCTTAAAGCATGGTTTGATGCAGGCGCTGTCTGTGTTGGTATGGGATCAAATCTGATTACGAAAGATACCATAGCGAAAAAGGACTGGGACGGACTGTCTGAGAAGATTGCCGCAACATTGAAGATCGTACAGATGCTGAGGAAGAAATAAGGTTGAGGTTGAGGTTGAGGGATGAACAGTGATAAAAAACTTTAAATTTAAGATAGAGGTTTGAGAACGCTTAGCAATGAGTTTTGAGCCAGGCCTGAATATAGCGGTGCCCAGTCAGGATTCTTCTCAATGGCGCTGTTTATATATTCAACAGCTTTAAATAACGATTCTTTCGTACAATCAGACAAGTAAGAACGGTCCTTCAGATATTGATCATATACTTCAAGGTCGGTATCCGGTATTTTTTCAATGAGTCGTTTCTCTTCAGGAGATATAACCACTTTGAGTTCTTTAGCTACAGATTGTGCCACTTCACTTTGAAATGAAAATATGCACGACAGATCACCTTCAGGTCGCCGATCTTGAAGAGACGGTCAAGGATCTCCTCCATCATCCCGTCACTGAAATACTCCTGGTCAGGATCGTTGCTCATGTTCTTAAAAGGCAGCACGGCAATTGATTTTTTATCCTGTCCTACCTGCAATATTCCATCCTTTTTTCATCTTTCTGGTTTATAATCAAAAATTGGTTTAAAATAGGTTTCTTTGCAAATTATTTCAGATCAGGATGGGCAGATCCGCCAAAAAATCAGAGACAGGCACAGAACAGAAATCAGGTTTATTCAGTTTGCTGGGTCCTTACAGGGGAATTGTTATTCTGCTGATCATAATGGCCCTCGGAGGAAGCGGTATAAACCTGCTTATACCTAAAATTATTGCAGGTGGAATTGATGCGTTCTCTGCGAACAGGTTTAACGCCGGAAAAATTATTTTTCAATTCCTTCTCGCCGCCTCCGGTATATTTATTTTCACTTTTATCCAGGGTGTACTACAGACCTTAACAGCTGAGAGAGTTGCGAAAGATATGCGCAACAAGCTGGCAAATAAATTATCTCATCAGAGTTATTCCAATATACTAAAAGCGAATCCGGCAAAACTTCTTACAAACATGACCTCTGACATGGACTCGGTGAAAATGTTTGTATCACAAGCATTTGTTACTATCATTTCCTCACTGTTTGTAATTGTCGGCGCATCAGTTCTGCTGATAATGATTAATTTGAAACTGGCACTTGCTGTTCTTCTGATGGTACCTGTCATTGCCACCGCCTTTTATATAGTTTTCAGGAAAGTGAGGGTGCTTTTCCGTAAGAGCAGGGAGGTGATTGATGCTCTAAACAGGGTAATAAACGAGAGTATACTGGGTTCAGCAATAATAAGAGTACTGAATTCCCAGCAGCCGGAAAGTCAGAAATTCCTTGAAAAGAATATTGAGTCCAGGGAGCTGGGATTATCTATAGTAAGACTCTTTTCAGTCCTTGTTCCCATAATAATGTTTGTCTCAAACCTGGCAGTTGTCACAATTCTTGCCCTGGGCGGTCGTTTTGCAGTTCTTGGTACACTTTCTCTGGGTAATTTTGCCGCATTTAACAGCTATCTGGTAATGCTCATATTTCCGGTAATGATGATCGGATTCATGAGTAATATAATAGCCTCAGCCACAGCTTCATACGGCAGGATAAAACAGGTTTTGGATGAGCCGCCACCGGCAGAGACAGGAGCGGTCAGATCGGATATAAGGGGAGATATTGTACTAAAGAACGTATCATTAAGCTATGACGGGAAGCCGGTCCTGAAAGACATTTCATTTTCTGTCAGTGCCGGCAGCAAGTGTGCAATTATCGGTCCCACCGCAGCAGGCAAGAGCCAATTGCTGTACCTTCTTACAAACCTTATACCTCCTGATTCCGGTATTATTGAATTCGACGGGATATCGGTTGAAAATTATTCAGGTGAACTATTCCATAAACAGATAGGCTTTGTATTTCAGGACAGTATAATATTCAACCTGAGCCTCAGGGAAAATATCGCATTCAATGATTCTGTAACCGAAGAGTCTCTTTCAAAGGCAGTCGAAACGGCGGAGCTGGGAGATTTTATTGAATCGCTTCCTGAGAAGCTTGAAACAATAGTCACGGAAAGAGGAACCAGCCTGTCTGGAGGACAAAAGCAAAGAATTATGCTTGCCAGGGCCCTGGCCATGAATCCTGGAATATTGCTGCTCGATGATTTTACTTCGAGGGTAGACAGGAAAACAGAGGACAAGGTACTCTGCAATATCCAGTCTAATTACCCCAACCTTACACTCCTGTCGGTTACCCAGAAAATAGCGCCAGTAAAACATTATGACCAGATAATACTTCTTATGGAGGGAAAGATAATAGCCTCGGGGAAGCATAAGGATCTGCTGGAAAGTTCACCTGAATATATTCAGATATACAGTTCACAAAAAAGCACGCATCATTATGAATTATGATCTGAATCAGGTAACGGATAAAATGGAAGGGAAACTTCCGGTGCTGGCATCACTCAGGAAGCTGATCACTATTATCAGTGGTGAACGCCGCAACCTGATCATTGCATTTTCAGCTATAAGCGTTAATGCGGGACTAAGCCTCGCAGGTCCATATATTGTGGGTTATACAATTGATAATCATGTACAGGCGAAGGATCTTAATGGTGTGCTTCTCTTTGCCGGGATACTCCTGATAATGTATGTTATGGCATTTGCCGTCAACTATGCACAGATGAGCATGATGGGCGGTATAGGGCAGAGGATGCTCTTCAGCCTTCGTAACTCGGTTTTCAATAAGCTGCAGGAACTGCCTCTCGATTTCTTCAACCAGAATAAGGCAGGTGATCTTATCTCACGCATCAACAACGATACTGACAAGGTTAACCAGTTCTTTTCCCAGTCACTGATGCAGTTCATAGGAAGCCTCATAACCATGACAGGTGCAGGGATACTTCTCCTGGTTATAAACCTGCCCCTGGGACTGGCAGCACTTTCCCCTGCAATTTTACTGTGGATATTTACTAAAAGTGCTTCACCCCGGATCAGGAGGAAGAATGAAGCAAGTCTTAAAAGCCTTGGGATTCTATCGGCAGAAATACAGGAGAGCCTTGCAAATTTCAGGGTGGTGGTTGCCTTTAACAGGC
>CAZWUB010000151.1:0-9211 GCA_964637415.1 uncultured Rikenellaceae bacterium | reverse complement strand
GACGAAATGCTGAATTATTACGAAAAAAATGGCAGTAAAATAATTAATTTGAATGACTTGTTAGAATCTAAATAATAATGCCAGCGTCTAAAAGGGGAGCTATCCTCGGGTAAAACAACCTCCCCATATTACCGGTAGCCGTTAGCGTTCATGCAAAGACAAATTGTAACTAAAAATACATTCATATGACTAAAACAGTAAGTCTGTCAGAATCAGTAATTCAAAGAAATGAATTTAAACGAAAGTTCAGTTTATGGGAACTGTATCGTTCCTTCGTTTTTACTCCAGGAGCGATGTTAAAACTTATTGGAAACCGTAAAAGCAAATTAGTTGAAAATCATTTTGTAGAGCGTTTGCAATTAGCTGTAACCGAAGTAAATGGTTGTGCTGCATGTTCATATCAACATACACAAATGGCTCTGCAACAAGGCATGAGTAATGAAGAAATAATCAGTTTTTTGAGCGGAGGAAGTAATTTCGTTAAACCGGAAGAAGCAAAAGCAATAATGTTTGCCCAACACTTTGCTGATTCAAGAGGATTTCCTAAAAAAAGCACTTACGATTCTATTGTAGAAGAATATGGTAAAAAAGAAGCACAAATTATTCTTTCGGCATGCCAGGTTATGATTGCAGGAAACATGTACGGAATCCCCTTTAGCGCATTTCTTTCCAGACTTAACGGGAAACCATACAAAAACAGCTCATTGTTTTATGAATTAGGAATGCTTATAGCAGGAGTTTTGTGTTTACCCATTGCAATTATTCATGGATTTCTAAGAATCTTGTTTGGTTTATCAAATGAAAGATTTGACAAAAGCACGACAAATGAATAGTATGGAATTTTAATGATTACTTTAATAGCCCTATTTCCGAAATAATAAAGCACGAAACGCTGACAATGTAAAAAAATAATAGCCGAGAAAGTAGCTAATTTAAGAGTTGCAGGCCGCTTCAACTGTCTTGTAACTTGACAGAAAAGTGCTCCGCAGTCGGCTACTATTTGTATACTATCCGTTAGCAACAATAATTAATCCATTCTACCCATGACTCATGTAAGTAAAATTTGTTTAATCACAGGTGCCAGTAGTGGTATCGGAAACGCAATTGCTAAGTCCTTGAATGATGAAAATTATATTATCATAGCAACTGCACGAAGAGAGGATAGATTAAAACAATTAAATGTCAATGATATTCTGATTGGCGACTTATGTACTTTTGATTTTCAGGATTATATCGAAAACTACATTCTTGATAAATATGGGAAATGTGACTTTCTCTTTAATTGTGCCGGAACAATTGAAGTTGGTTCAATCGAAGAAATAGATCTTGATAAACTAACGTCAATGATCAGGCTGAATATTGAAGCTACTTTTCGATTGACATATAAATTCTTAAAAGTATTTAAAAAACAGGGATTCGGACATATTATAAACATTTCCAGTGTCCTTGGAACCAAAGTAAGACCTACCGCTGGAGCCTATTCTGCAACTAAGTATGCAATTGAAGCACTTTCTGAAGCCTTAAGAATGGAACTGACTGGAACAAATATTAAAGTCTCCTGTATCGAACCAGGATTAGTAATGACAGAATTGCATAAAAATTGGCCAGTTCATCCAAAAGATAGTATGAACATCCAGGAACCATTAAATATCGACAATATCGTTGAAATTGTAAAATTCATTCTTAAACAACCAGAAAATGTTAGAATTCCAAAACTTATGATATTACCTAAAGATCATAATATTTGAAAGTAATGTTGCACAAGCGGTATAGTTAATTGCCTGTGCAGTGCGTATTCGAGCGGCACAGCTCGTATCAAAAGTAGTTGTAACTTGATAGAAAAGTCCTTCGAAATCGGCAACTAACCATACCGCCAACCGTTTAGTTGTGCATAATTGTAAAAGCCCCTCTGAATCGAGAGAATCTTGAAAATATTAATCAATATAGTTTCCCTTTAAGGAAATATATTGTATATTTATCAAAAATTGAAAATGATCAAATATTCAGTTATTTTTCTAGAATATGCCAAGGAGTTCTTAGATAAACTTGACGCAAAATAGCGTGAGAAAGTTTTATTTAACATTTGGAAATCCAGAGAAATAAACGATCCAGAATTATTTAAAAAGTTATCTGGAGAGATATGGGAATTTAGAACCAAATATTTAACATAAAACATAAGACTTTTAACATTCTGGGATAAAGAAGATTCAAAGCAAACTCTGGTAATTGCTACACATGGATTTATTAAAAAGACGCAAAAGACACCAAAAAAAGAGGTTGAAAAGGCAGAACAATTAAGAAAAGAGTATTTTCAATTTAAAAACTTAAAGAAATGAAAACATATAAATTAGAAGAATTAACTGATAAATATATCGGTAAAAAAGGATCAAAAGAAAGGGATCAATTTGAATTTGAATTGAAGCTTGACATCCTTGGTGATATGATTAAAAAGGCAAGAAAAGAACAACATCTTACACAGGAACAATTAGGAGACTTGATTGGTGTTCAAAAAGCTCAGATTTCAAAAATTGAATCTAACGCAAAAGATGTAAGATTCTCGACTATCATGAGAGTATTTGACGCTTTAAAAGCTAAGGTTAAAATGACAATTGAGTTTAATCCTGATTCAAATCTGGAAATAGCCTAAAAATGCAACTATGCACAATCCGGACACCTGCCATAATAACAAATTCATCAGGACAATGGCCTAATCAAAATGAATATAAAACTGATTAAAACTGAAGCAGATTATCAGAATGCGCTTAAAAGGCTTGAGGAAATTTTTGCTGCTAAGATCGGTACACTCGAAAGTGACTAGGCAGATATTCTTGGTCATATCTGATTGATAAATTTAGCCCACCATGACAATTAACAAACAGGGCCTAAGCATACTGCAAAATAATTTTGAAATGAACTTACTTGATTTTGGATTTACTGAGGAACTTTCATCATTCATTAAAGAGAACAACCTCACAGAATTTTCAGTCGGAAGGATTACACAGGAACACCGCGAAAGATATGTTGTCTCTACGGGTGAAATGGAGTATGATGCTGAAATTACAGGTAATATGAGATTTTCTGCAACCTCACGGGCCGATTTTCCGGCTGTGGGAGACTGGGTTACAATGACTATTTATGATTCAGACCAGGCAGTTATTCATAAAATCCTGCCAAGAAAATCAATGCTTGCAAGACAGGCTGTCGGAAAGCCAGGTGAAATACAAATAATCTCCACTAATATTGATTTCGCTTTTATTGTTCAGGCAATAAGCAATAATTTCAATATTAACAGGCTGGAACGATACCTGACAATCTGCAATTCATCGAATATCAAGCCAGTCCTTGTGATCAGTAAAACCGATCTGGCAACAGGAAATGAGATCAGGGATGCGGTCAATGCTCTTGAAGCAAGAGATAAAAATGTAAAATTCATTCTTCTGAGTAATATTTCACACGAAGGACTTGATCAGATACTCAGTTTCCTTGAGAAAGGCAAGACATACTGCGTGGTCGGATCCTCAGGCGTAGGCAAATCAACCTTGATCAATAACCTTTTAAAAAAAGAAGTTTTGCGGACAGGAGAGATCAGCCACAGTACAAATAAAGGCAGACATATCACAGAACACCGCGAACTGTTCGTTCTTGAGAATGGTGGAATAATAATTGATACCCCCGGCATGAAGGAACTGGGGATAACGGATGATCTTAAAGGGATTGAGAGTACTTTTCAGGAAATCCATGACATAGCTCAGGGATGCAGGTTCACGGATTGCCAGCATATTAACGAAAACGGATGTGCTGTACTTGAAGCCCTTAAAAACGGGACCATAAATCCAGAGTCCTATGAAAACTACAGGAAAATCCTGAAAGAACAGGAAAGATTTCAGACAACTGTTGCAGAAAAACGAAGACGTGACAAAGTGTTCGGAAAGGTCATAAAGAATTACTTCAGGGACATTGAAAAAGATAATCTATAAGAAAATTTAACATATTTTAAGCTGCATTTTCTTAATTAATAAGTATATTGAGGCATATCAATATTTATCAAGAAAGGAGAACTGATGATTAAAGAAGGAGAGATATTAAGTGAACCAAGAAAATACAATGAAATTGAATTATGGAGTAATGTATCTGAAGAGCAATGGAATGATGCCGGCTGGCAGATGAAAAATTCTATTAAAAGTGTCGGACATCTGAAAGAAGTCATAAAATTGAATGATTTTCAGGTATCAGAAATTGACAGGACACTTGAGACACTTAAGAGTGAGGGCAAGGAGCCACTGAGGATTACTCCGTATTACGCCACACTGATGCAGGAAGATCCGTTTCACCCCCTTATGCTAACGGGCGAAAAAGCTGAAAAACGGCTTGACCCGATTTTCTGGCAAAGTGTTCCTACACCAGCCAACCTGTTATTTCCCGACACAGGATTAGAAGGTGCCATGTCTGAAGGCTCCAGAAGTTATGGAGCCGCATACCAGCGGTATCCCAACAGGGTTGCTCTTTTTGTTGCAGAGAACACAAGCTGTGCATCTTACTGTGTACATTGTCAGCGTGCCAAATCGCTCGACGGATCAGTGGATGTCAACAGTACTGAGATCGACAAAGGCCTGTTTTATATCGGATATAATTCAAATATTAATGAAGTACTTGTTACCGGGGGTGATGCACTTATGATAAGCAGGCACCGGTTAAGATACATTCTGGAAGAACTGGGAAAGATCCCTCATCTTCGTTCTATAAGAATAGCAACCAGAGTACCGGTGGTAATGCCAATGGCAATAACTGATGATTTGCTGGAATTAATAAGAACATCAGCAAACAGGTTCAATAAAGGAGTTGAAAAGTATGTATATTTCATGACACACATCAATCATTACCAGGAGATAACCCGCTGCATGGCCGATGCTGTAAAAAGAATACATAACCATGGTTTTACAATAAGAAACCAGACGGTCTTACTTAATCATGTGAACGACAATTATAAAACCCTTGCTGAAACGTTCAGGCGGATGTTCTGGATAGGTGTACATCCATACTACTTGTTGCAATGTCATAAAGAAAAAGGTATTGTCCATTTTATAACTCCAATCCAGATCGGGAAAATTTTCATGAAACATCTGCAGGGATGGCTTTCAGGAATTACAGTCCCACGATATGCTGTAAACATTGAGGGTGGTGGAGGAAAAGTTCTGTTAATGCCTTCGGGGCATGATACCCTGAATATTAATACAAAAATAGATGACAAAATATCAGAAAGTTATGCTACTGTAAGCACATGGGACGGTAAAGAATTATATAGCTATGAAGCTCTTGGAAGATCAACACGAAAAGAATTTGAAGATGGGGTAAGGATAATGGAATCGTTTATCGGAAGGAAAGGAGTATTTCTCCCAAAACTGATCATAGTTGACAGGAATGGAAGGCACATTGAAACTACAAACAGGACTAAATTACCTGTAATCGAGAATCTTAAAAAATCTGAACTCCTTGGCTATAAGTTATATTCTGAAAACATGCCTCTTACCAATCCGGCTGATGCGTCCAAAGAAATTGACAGAAATTTTAAAAAATCAAAATATTTCAAATCAGAATAACCTTTTTAAAATTCAGATAAGACGAAAATTAATTATTCCAGCCCGGTAACGAAACTGTTGCCTGGTAATTTGAATAATTGTATAGAGGATTTCTGACCGGCTTGTAGAGTTTTCCCGGTTTTGGATTATCGCTTTGAGTATAAATCCACAATTCTTCAGGATTCCATACTACAATTTCATCGCGGCAGTCGCCGGTGATATCCAGAACTGCATTGCACATATCGGGATGTCCGTCATCCGGAAAGTGCATCACTCTCCTGCCCCACCCGTCAAAGACGCCTCCTTCAGCGATGTTTGCATTGTGGATAAAGTATTCCTCCCCTTTCCCTGTCCAGTTAAGAGGAAGGCACATACTTCCGAACTGGTTCGGTTCAAAATCGTTGTATATCTTTGCATCCTGATCAAAGAAGTGGATTATCCCCTGATTACCCCAAAAGTTAATTGTAACAGTCTCAAGACCGGGCAGATCGTCTCTGAAATTTGCCACTGCAGGATTCTGGACATGTCCGATCAGATAGCGTCTAAGTATATTTCCGGACAGCTCAACTCTCAGGTATCCTGCATTACTGGCTGAATACATTATAACCGGTTCGGTTTTATCGCTAAGGTCGAAATCGACCAATGCCACTCCATCCGAATGATCTTCGATCTGGTCATCAAGGCACCAGAGTTGCTTACCGTCATGATCATAAAGCGAATAACCGATAACAAGTTCATCCTTCCCATCCCTATCCACATCATAAGCATAGGGATAATGACCTGTCTTACAGCTTCCTCCCCAAAGAAGCTTCAGCTTGCTGTCCATGACCCAAAAATTAGTATAGCGATCTTTTATAAGAATATTTGAATCCCAACCTTTTCCCTCTGCATCGAAGAAGAAAAGGCAATCTCCAAGTATCTGGCTGAATCTGTCATTCGCTATCTTCGATTTTGGTGTCGCTGCCATATATTTTGTTTTTCCGGTAGCAGCATCTGCAACCATGATCTGAAAGTTCATGCAGTAAACAACCTCATTTTTCCCATCATTATCAAGGTCAATTATCTGGAATCCAACATCATTTGTCAGATGGTTCTTTTCAGGATCGGGCTTACCGATCTGCCAGATTATCTTTCCGTCAAATGTCATTGCAGTGAGACAGCTCAACTCACTGTGGCTGTCTCTAGGCCATGCATGATGTGTCACCTGTCCTATAAGAACATCTGTCTGTCCATCCCCGTCGATATCCCCAAACCTCAGATTACGTCCAACCCCGAAACCGGGGGTTTTGACTTTTTTCCAGACTATCATTCCGGGATTCGAATCGTGCAGCTTCTGAAATTCCGATTCTATGGCGGCCAGTCTTGTCTTAATGGCTTTAACTTCTTCTCTGGAGGCCAGAACTTCTACAGATTTAAAAACAGCCTTCTGATTTGAAACAAGGCCTATCTTTCCTTTAGCAAAAGTATCGTCTGTAATTTCAAGCTCAACTTCATTATTCAGTGAGGCATTGATTTTATTTCCTTCAACAAGTACAATTGCCGTTAACTCCTGCCCTTTATTAAAAATAAATGGCTGTGAAACAAGTACTTTCTCATTCAGTTTATTAAATGTAAGTCCGTGGTTAAAAACCGAGATATAGGCCAGGGAATCCTTTATACCAAAGAAGTAGAAACACCTGTCATTTTTATACCTGAAAGCGATGCCGGAATACTGTGAATCATCTTCCGGTAAGAATTTAACAGTCAGCTTATAATCTTTCCAGAGAGAATCGCCTGAGATTATCATGGGATGGGTTGACCGGTTGGTTCTGTTGAACATGGTCTGGTACATGGAATTACCGGTGCCTGTATTTTTCACCTGCCAGGCAGTTCCCCAGCCCGTTCCGGAACTAAAGCTTGTCACTTCCCAGTTTCCTCTTTTACCGGCTTCGGGAAGATAGTGATATTCAGTATGAGGGCCGACCGGAGCAGAGAAAAGGCCGGTATCGAGCTGTGAAAAATCGTCTTTCAGTAATACTTCAGTATATCTGATCCTGTTGCAGCTGAATAAAACAGCGATCACTAAACCAATGAATAAAATCTTTAACTTTATCATAATAATCAAATTTAAAAGAACTTACACAGAGAAACACAGAGAAGACACAGAGGGCCACAGAGTTAGGAATTAAATCTCTCTGTGGAACTCTGTGAATCTTTCACCCACCGAAGCCTTGGCGTAGGTAGGCTCTGTGGAACTCTGTGTAACTGATAATTAATCTATTAAACAATATTATCTGTCAAGTTCCAATGCTGCGAGAATAAACGGAGCAACTCCCTTGGTATCGTTATCGAACCTCTTTTCATTTACGTAATACTCATACGATCCGTCACGGTAGGGATTACCTCCGAGTCCGCACCCACCACATATATTGCGCATTGTAACAAGTCCTTTTTCGTCAACAGTTATAAGTTCCTTCAGGATGCCATCGAATGCTGATTCAGCAATTGTCCTGTATTTCTGATCCAGGTATCCAAGCCTTGCTCCCTTTGCAAAGACATAGGTGAACATTGCTGATCCTGATCCTTCAAGGTAATTTCCTTCTCTCCCGCCATGGTTCAGCACCTGATACCAAATTCCTGATTCAGGATCTCTGACTTTGAGGAGAGCATCACTTGTTTTCTGCAGAATGGTGATCAGTTCGTTCCTGTCGGGATGATCAGCCGGCAGGCAATCAAGAATATCAAGAATAGCCATTAAATACCAGCCAGTTGCACGGCTCCAGGGATAGAGCGACCTGCCTGTCTGCGGATCACACCAAAGTTGTTCCCTGCTTTCATCCCAGGCATGCATCAGCAAGCCTGTGTCAGGATCGAGAGTTTTTCCGTATATCATAATTGTCTGGCCGGTTGCAACATCAAACCATTCAGGTTTATTGAACTCTTTTGCATATTTGACCATATAGGTAGAGCCCATGAAAATACCATCCAGCCACATCTGCCAGGGATAGATCTTTTTATGCCAGTACCCTCCGGAATTTGTTTTTGGATGCGTCTCAAGCTGCTTAATAAAATTATCAAGGGCAATCTTGTGTCCGGGTTGAGGGTTTCTTTTATAAACTGTCAGTACATTTCTTCCCGGGAAGATCCTGTCAAGGTTATACTCTTCAAGCCTGTAATCTGTCACCGATCCGTCATCATGAACAAAGTAGTTAACCCAATCCTCCATATACTTTGAATATTTCGGATCAATATCCCCGAGCCTGTCAATTGCCATTCCGAGAAAGGCAACATCATAAGCCCATTTTGGTTTCCCGCTGACGTAACGGATAAGACTGTCTGCCTGTGTCATGACTGTATTAGCCATTTTCACAGACCACTTTTCTTGTTCGTCTTTATTGTTCTGATTCCTCCCTGAATTGCATCCGGAAATTACTATCAGAACAACTGAAACGATCACATACCCTGCTATTTTTTTTAAAGCTTCCATATTTTAAATTGTAGATTTTAATATCTTCGTCTCTTCGTCCCGGATCCACCCACCCCCACCCCTCCGGTGGAGGGGATTTTCTGGCTCGCAACCCCTTCTCCTCATCTCCCTCTGATTGTCTCCCTCTCCCCTCATCTCCCTCTCCCCTCATCTCCCTCTCCCCTCATCT
>CAZWUB010000150.1:0-9327 GCA_964637415.1 uncultured Rikenellaceae bacterium | reverse complement strand
AGTCTTGACCTGCAGGTCAGCGAAATAGACCAGGTAGTTGTAAGTGCGAACAGGATTGAACAGAAGGTTGCCGAACTGAGCGTCTCAATGGATGTAATTAAAACTGCATTCCTCGAAGGCAATCATATTACTGATGCACAGGAACTGATAAATAAAAACCCCGGCATTGACGTAATGGACGGCCAGGCATCGGTACGGGGAGGAAGCGGATTCAGCTATGGTGCAGGCAGCCGTGTCCTTGCATTGATTGACGGTCTGCCATTCAATTCTGCCGACGCCGGAAATATAAAATGGCAGTTCCTTCCTCTTGAAAACATCGCCCAGATTGAAATTATAAAGGGAGCATCTTCTGTACTCTATGGATCTTCTGCCCTTAACGGAATTATAAATTTCCGGACTGCAGATGCATCTAACACACCCGTTACAAAGTTTTTCACAGAGATCGGGATATTCGGGAGTCCCAGGAACAGGGACTGGCTTTGGTGGGATACTCCGCGGTTCTTCACAAATACTTCATTTTCACACCTTCAGAAAGTCGGTAAAACTGATATAGGACTCAGCGCTTACCTGATGACAGATGAAGGATACCGCAGGCTGAACGGTGAGAACATGGCAAGAATGTCACTTAAGCTCAAACATTTCAGCAACAGGATCGAAGGTTTGAACTATGGTCTTAATATAAGTTCAGGGACTACACATAAGACAGATTTTGTACTTTGGGAAAATGCCGAAACAGGTGCTCTGAAACAATCTGAAACCACGGCCTCCGAATTCCGGGGCGATTACATAACAATCGATCCATTTATTTCCCTGAGAAAAACAGACCGTTACAGACATGATCTAAGGGCAAGATTCCGTTCCGACAGGAACAGGCTCCCCGATAATGAGAATAACAATAGTGATCCAATCAACTTTTACTCTGAATATCAGCTGTGGTACAGATTATTTGATTTCCTTGATATAACTTCAGGTTTTGCGGAAAACTACAGCAAGGTCAGATCGGAGTTTTTTGGAGATCATTACTCACTGAATCTTGCAGGATTTGCACAACTTGAGATCAGACCTGTGAGCAGGCTGAAAGCTGTTGCAGGTATCCGGATGGAACACTATTCTCTTGACGGCACCAGCGACAAAATTGTACCAATAATAAGAGCAGGCCTGAACTGGCAGGCAGCTGACTATACTTTCATCCGGACATCTTTCGGACAGGGATACCGCTTCCCTTCAATTGCCGAAAAGTATGCATCAACAACACTTGGCTCCATAAAAATAATCCCCAACCCCGATATCCTTCCCGAAGAAGGCTGGAATGCAGAAATAGGTGTAAAACAAGGATTCTTAATGGGAAATATCACCGGACAGGCTGATCTTTCAGTCTTTATGATGCAAAATTCGAACCTTATTGAATTCCTTTTTGCTTCATATCCGGGTGAAGGTTTCGGCTTCAGGGCCGATAATCTGGAGGAAGCCAGAATTTACGGCACTGAACTCGAATTTGTACTTGAGACGCGCATCAATGATATAAACATTTCAGCCACAGGAGGGTACTCTTATATTTATCCTCTTGATAAAAGTAATAATTATACAGATTCCCTTATTTACCTCAAATACCGTAGAAAACATTCAGGGAAATTATACATTAATTCAAACCTGAAGAGATTTGATCTGGGTTTAAACATTAATGCCAGATCAAAGATCCTGAATATTGATGATGTTTTCATCAATCCGTCAACAAGTGAGCAGTTCTTACCCGGTTTTGCAGATTACTGGCAGAGCGGAAACAAAGGATTTGTTACCACTGATATTATCGCCGGATACAGGATAAGCAGAAGCCTGACAATGTCATTTGCTGTGAAGAATTTAACAAATACCGAATATATGGGACGTCCGGGAGATATTCAACCACAGAGAAATTTCAGTCTGAGGTTATCGGGTATCTTTAAATAAAAAGGTTTCAATTTTTCCAATACCGTTATATTAATAATGATCCCTTTGTGTACCTTAGTGCCTTAGTGTCTTCGTGGCAGGAAAAAAGCCACTAAGGCACGAGGGCACTAAGGATCACTAAGGTATTTACTAAAACCAACTGCTATTATGCTTCATAAGTATTTCCTGATAATTGTCACTCTGATAATTTCCTTGTCATGCAAAAGGGAAGCTGACATTTATATCTTCAGCACCTTCAGGGAACCGGCTACAGACGGCCTTTATCTTGCCTGGTCGGAAGATGGTTACCACTGGAATGATCTTGGCGGGCCGTATCTAAAACCTGAGGTCGGTACTACACCAGTAATGCGTGATCCGTCAGTCATCAGGGCATCCGACGGCACATACCACATGGTCTGGACTTCATCGTGGAAAGATGATCAGGGATTCGGCTATGCCTCTTCGAAGGATCTCATCAACTGGTCGGAACAAAAGTGGATCCCGGTGATGCAGTCCGAGCCCCCTGCAGCCAATGTGTGGGCTCCGGAATTGTTCTATGATGATGTAGAGGACAGGTATATAATAATCTGGGCATCAACAATCCCTTACCGCTTCGAAAAGGGAGAAGAAGAAGAATTCAGCAACCACAGGATGTATTATACTACAACACGGGATTTTAAAACCTTCAGTCCCGCAGCATTATTTCTTGATCCCGGATTCAGCGTGATAGACGCTGTTATTGTAAAACGTGATGTGAAAGATTATGTGCTTGTCCTGAAAGATAATACAAGGCCAAACCGTAATCTCAGGGTGGCTTTTTCTGATTCACCCCTCGGTCCGTTTACAGGTGTCTCCGATACTTTTACAAGGCAGTTTACTGAAGGTCCGACTGTGATAAGAAAGGGTAATGAATGGGTGATCTATTATGAAGCCTATCGCGAAAGAGTGTATGGAGCAGTCAAAACAACTGATTTCAAATCATTTACCGATATAACAAATGAAATTTCACTACCTGACGGACATAAACACGGGACTATTTTCAGGGCTGACAGGAAGACTGTTGATAATCTTATCAGGGTGGCATCGGAGAAGATAGCTAAAACCGGCCAGGCACAGAACTGAAATGAAAATTAAATATCCCTTCATAATAATTCTTATTTTCCTCATAACCTCAGGTTGTGCCACAAGGGTTGACAGAACCGGTTCAGGCAAAATGCCCGCCGAAGGTTTTTATGTTCTTGATCCTGATGATTACAGACACTATGTTGATTATTTCAACAGGATGGAAAATGAAAACATCATGAATCACATTCCAAATGATAATTCATGGTCCTGGATGGCAGAAAACATACCCCTCTTCGATTGTCCTCAGGATAATTTCGAAGAGATTTACTATTACAGGTGGTGGAGCCTTAGAAAACATATTATTAAAACACCTGCCGGATTTGCTTTTACAGAATTTCTGGTACCACGTTCCTATGCCGACAAGTATAACCTCATAAGTTGTGCTCTCGGTCATCATATATATGAATCACGATGGCTGCGCGATCCCGTGTATATGAAGAATAACCTTCATGTCTGGTTCAGGGGCAATGACGGCGGAAAGATGGAATACCTGAGAAAATTCAGCAGCTGGACTGCCGATGCTGCATATAACAGCTACCTGGTTTCGGGAGATAAAGATTTTATAGTTGATCTGCTACCTGATCTGGAAGAAGAGTATCGTCAGTGGGAAAGCGATCACCGGCTGCCTGACGGGCTCTTCTGGCAATATGATGTTTCCGACGGGATGGAGGAGAGTATCTCCGGCGGAAGGAGGGAGAAAAATGCCCGTCCTACGATAAACAGTTATATGTACGGCAATGCAAAGGCAATTTCAGAAATAGCTGCTCTGGCCGGCAAACATGAACTGACAGATAAATATACTGCGAAAACCGATACACTGAAAAGACTCATTGAATCATTTTTATGGAACAGGGAGGATGATTTTTTTGAGGTTCTCAAAGAAGACGGAAAACCGTCCGGAGTCCGTGAAGCAATTGGATTTATCCCCTGGTATTTCAACCTGCCCTCAGCCGGATTTGAAAAGGCCTGGGAACAGGCAATTGACATAAAGGGCTTCAATGCACCATTCGGACTCACAACGGCTGAAAGACGCCATCCCGGTTTCAGGACACATGGTTGCTGTAACTGCGAATGGGATGGCGCTGTATGGCCTTTTGCCACATCACAGACTCTCACCGGAATGGCTAATCTTCTTAATAATTATAACCAGACTGTTGTTAGCGATTCGGCATGGTTCAGATTCATGGAGGTATATGTTGAATCACAATACTACCGTGGCAGGCCATATATCGGCGAATATCTTGATGAAACAACCGGTTATTGGCTTAAAGGTGATCAGGAAAGAAGTAGATACTATAATCACTCCACATTCAACGATCTGATAATAACCGGACTTGCCGGTCTGCGTCCCCGCTCTGATGACCAGATCGAAATAAATCCCCTGCTACCCGATGGTAAATGGGACTGGTTCTGCCTTGATGGCATAAAATACCATGGAAAGACATTGACAATCTGCTGGGACAAATATGGTACAAGATATAACAGAGGCATCGGATTCTACGTCCTGGCTGACGGTAAAGAAGCAGGCAGAGTTGCAAAACCTCAACGGATTATTTGTAAATTGCCATGAGGATTGAGGAGTGAGGAGTGAGGAGTGAGTAAGAGGGGGAGAAAGGGAGATGAGGAGAGGGGGAGAGAGGGAACCCTGAAACCCTGAAACTCTGAAACTCTGAATTATAAATACCAGTACATAAACTATGAAAGACAAATACAAACTAAAAATCGGCTTGTTCGGCATTGGCCTTGACGCCTACTGGCCGCAATTCGAAGGATTGAAAGAACGCCTGGAAGGCTATATTTATGAAGTAAGCCGGAAACTGGCTGTTTATAAAGCAGATATTATAAACCTGGGCCTTATCGATAATCCGGTAAGCGCTCTCGAAGCAGGTCATAAATTCAGGAGAGAAGATGTGGATATCATCTTCCTTTATGTAACAACATATGCCCTATCTTCAACTGTACTACCGGTAGTTCAGCGTGCAAAAGTACCCGTGATAATCCTTAATCTCTCGCCGGAAAAAGCTATCGATTACAAAACTTTCAACAATCTTGGTGACAGGACAAGAATGACAGGAGAATGGCTCGCGAATGTTTCAGCCTGTCCTGTGCCGGAAATTGCAAATGTATTACTCAGGGCAGGGATCAGCTTTCACCAGATCACCGGTGTTCTCAGGGGAGATGAAGAAGTATGGGAAGAGGTTGGTGAGTGGGTCGAAGCAGCATCGGTAGCCAATATTATGGCACACAACCGGCTCGGCCTGATGGGACATTATTACGGAGGAATGCTCGATGTTTATACAGATCTTACACTTCAGCTTGCTGCTTTCGGAGGACATATTGAGATGCTTGAAGTTGATGAGCTTTCTGATCTGAGAAAGAAAGTAAGCCTTGAAGAGGTCCAGGCCCGGGTGAAATTATTTTACAAAGAGTTTGAAATAGACAATGGATGTTCCGGCGAAGATCTGATACAGGCTGCACGGACATCTGTAGCGCTTGAGAAACTTGTAATGAACCATGACCTGGGATCAATTGCATATTTTTACAGCGGGACAGGCGTTCAGGAAAATGAAGATTCAATAAGTTCAATAATACTGGCAAATTCTCTGCTGACATCACAGGGGGTTCCCGTAGCCGGTGAATATGAGATTAAGAATGTACAGGCCATGAAGATAATGGACAGTTTCGGTGCGGGAGGCTCATTTACAGAATACTATGCACTTGATTTCAACGACGATGTAGTGCTTATGGGACATGACGGTCCGGGTCACCTTGCAATTGCCGAAGGAAAAACAAAAGTCAAACCCCTCGATGTTTACCATGGAAAAGTCGGTAAAGGCCTGTCAGTCGAAATGTCGGTTAAGCATGGACCGGTGACCCTCCTTTCGCTTGTTCAGAAGCCCGATGGCAAGCTTCTTCTGCTTGTCGCTGAGGGAGAATCTGTTCCCGGACCCATTCTTGAAATAGGAAATACAAACAGCCGGTACAAATTTTCTATCGGAGTTAAGAATTTCGTCAACAGATGGAACAGCTATGGCCCTGCACATCATTGTGCTGCAGGAATTGGTCATATAGCCGGGAAAATTGAAAAGCTCGGCGAACTGCTCGAAATGGAAGTTGTGAAAATCTGTTAGAAAATTTCGTACTTTTAAGAATTCAAGCCTGATTCATTTTGTACAAATCATGAAAATAGCCAGAAGATTATTCCTCGTAACCGTTATCGCTACATTTATTTTGCAGGGATGCATGAAAGATGAAGTAAACGAAGTAAGTATAAATGATCTTAATTCCCTGATTGAAGAATTTAAATCTCCTTCACCGGAATATACTACCTCTCCCTTCTTCGTATGGAATTATAAAATAACAAAAGAGGAGATTGATAAATATCTGACCGATTTTAAAAACGCCGGAAGCAGCCAGGTTTTTATCCATCCCCGTCCGGGACTGATTACTGAATATCTGTCGGACGAATGGTTCGATCTTTATAAATATACAATTGAGAAGGGTAAAGAGCTGGGAATGCTTGTCTGGATCTATGACGAAAATTCATATCCCAGCGGTTTTGCAGGAGGACATGTTCCCGACCGGATGCCGGAATCATACAATCAGGGACAGGGGCTGCGGTTAAATGAATTTGAGATCCTTCCCGATACTGCTGACAAATATTTTCTCTGCCTCAAAGAAGAAGAGAACGGGGCTTTCACAGATATAACAACATCACTCGCCGCTGAAAAGGGCAAGACAGGCAAGTACCTTCTTTTTTCCAAAACATTTTTCAGGAACGGCGGCTGGTTCGGAGGATTCACTTATGTCGACCTGCTTTACCCCGGTGTAACCGAAAAGTTCCTTGAAATCACAATGGATAGTTATGAAGAAAAAATTGGTTATGAATTCGGGAAAACGATCCCGGGAGTTTTTACCGATGAACCAGAAATAAGTTCTCCTGGCGGAATAAGATGGACACCCGACCTGTTTGATTTTTTCCTTGAAAAATGGGGATATGACCTCAAAGTAAATCTGCCTTCACTTTTCGAAGAAGTTGGGGACTGGAAAAAAGTCAGACATAATTATACACAGACCCTCCTGCAGATGTTCATTGACAGATGGGCAAAACCTTATTATAATTATTGTGAAGCAAAGGGACTGAAATTCACGGGGCATTACTGGGAACATTCCTGGCCGGGCATGCAACAGGGAGGCGATAATATGGCGATGTACGCATGGCACCAGGTGCCCGGAATTGATATGCTGTTCAACCAGTATAACGATTCATCCGTAAGAGCTCAGTTTGGCAATATAAGGTCAGTAAAAGAGCTCGCCAGTGCTGCTAATCAGACCGGACGGCAGAGAAAACTTAGCGAGACTTATGGAGGCGGCGCCTGGGAACTTACATTTACCGATATGAAACGCCTGGGGGACTGGGAATACGCCCTTGGAGTGAATTTAATGAACCAGCACCTTTCCCACATCACCCTTGCAGGTGCAAGAAAATATGATTACCCTCCCACCTTCACATACCACGAACCCTGGTGGAACAATTACAAATATATTAATGACCATTATGCCAGACTTTCTGTGGCTCTTTCGGCCGGAAGACAGGTTAATGATATCCTTATCCTGGAACCTACAACTTCAGCATGGCTTTATGATTCCTATACAAAGAGGAATCCTCAGAACGGGGCTATCGGTCAGACTTTTCAGGACTTCGTAACCTTACTCGAAAAAAGTCAGGTTGAGTATGACCTCGGATCAGAAAATATTATAAAAGATATGGGATCGGTTAAAGGGGGCAAGCTGATCGTTGGCCAGTGCGACTATTCCACGGTAGTATTGCCTACGCTTACGGAAAACATTGACTTGACTACTTTCAGACTTCTTCAGAAATTCGTTGCCGGAGGCGGAAAACTGGTTGCTTTCGCCATTCCGTCATTATGTGACGGTTCTGAAAATGAAAAGATGAATGATTTCTTTGACAAGCATTCCGGGAAAATAGCTAAAGTTGAAAGTCTAAATGATGAAGTGATCGCAAAATACTTCAGCAGTCCTGACATAAGCTTTTCAGGAGTTACAGGAGAAGATCTTTATCATAACCGCAGGGAACTGGCCGACGGACAGGTTCTGTTTATAACAAATTCAAGCCTCACAGAGGACCTCTCCGGTTCACTTAAAGTTAGCGGAGCTGATGCATTAGTTCTGAATACATTCACAGGGGCGGTAAACGGATATCCTCATGATCAGACAGATAAAACAATAAGCCTTTCATTTAACCTTCCCCCTGCGGGAAGCATGTTGTTTTATTTTCCGAAAGTAAAACAGGGAACTTATGATCCCCTGAGTCTGCCGTCAGAATTCACACCTGTTGCCGGAACACCCGGAATGGATGTGAAAAGAGACAATGAGAATGCAATTGCAATTGAATTCTGTGATCTGCTGCTGGATGGAAAACTTGCCCCTGACCTTCATAATTATACTGCGGCAGACATGGTGTACAAACACTATGGATTTAAAGACGGAAATCCATGGAATCATGCCGTGCAGTTTAAGACGAACATTACAGATCGCGATAATTTTGATTCCAATACCGGGTTCACAGCGGAATATCACTTCATCATAAAAGAGAAATTCGATTATTCAACACTTGAGGCAGTTGTGGAAAGGCCTGATCTGTGGGCTGTAAGCATAAATGGAACCAGTATAAGACCTGAAGAGGGACAATGGTGGCTCGACAGGGAGTTTGCCGTATTTAAAATCGGGGATCTTGTTAAAGCAGGGAAAAACACGATAACCCTGAATGTATCACCGATGAAGATCCACGCTGAGATTGAGCCTGTATATATCACCGGAGAGTTCTCGGTCAGTTCAGCAGACAAAGGCTGGACCCTTGAAGCTCCTGTTAAAACATTAACTGCCGGAAGCTGGAAAGATCAGGGTTTGCCGTTTTATTCATGGGGAGTCACATACAGCAAAGAATTTTCTGCCCCGGAAACAGGCACACCGTATAAAGTAAAGCTGAATGAATGGAACGGCACTTTAGCTGAAGTCTCTGTTAACGATAAATGGGCAGGTGTAATTGCATTTCCCCCATATGATCTGGATGTTACAGAGTTCATCACATCAGGGACAAACAGGATCGATGTCAGGGTCATCGGCAGTCTGAAAAATCTCATGGGACCGCATTTCAATAATCCTGCCCCCGGAATGGTTGGTCCGGGTCACTGGAGAAATGTAAAAAGCTATCCTGCCGGCAAAGATTATCAGCTTCTGGATTACGGATTGATG
>CAZWUB010000149.1:0-9332 GCA_964637415.1 uncultured Rikenellaceae bacterium | reverse complement strand
AGAAGAGGAGAAAAGGGGAGGAGGAGAGGGGGAGAGGATGGATGGGAAGAAGAGGTGAAAAGGTGAAGAGGAGAGGGGGAGAAAAGGTGAGGGGGAGAAGGGGAGAAGGGGAGAAGGGGAGATAAGGAGAAAGATATTGAAAATAAAAATTGACTTTGGTTTCAGCAATTTCTAATTTTGGATGTAAATTAATAAAATCATGAATAGAAATACAGTACTCTTAATTCTGGTAATTGCACTTCTCTCTTGTGCAGGATGTAACTCTTCTAAAAAAGAGAAGGAAGAACCCGCTCCAGTGATTGATATGCAATTGTTTTTCAAAAATGGGGAGAAAGCTGGTTTTCAGATCTCACAGGATGGTAACTATTATTCTTACTTATCCAGTTACAAGAATATGATGAATGTATTTGTGCAGAAGGTTGGTGATACAGACGCCATTCGCGTTACAAGCGATACTCTGAAAAGCATTCCGGGATATTTCTGGAAAGGGAACAGAATTGTTTATTTGCAGGATATCGGAGGGGATGAAAACTTCCAGTTATTTTCAGTAACTGCCACAGGGGAAGATCTTAAAGCACTTACTCCCTTCCCCGGTTGTCGCTCTATGCCTCTTGACAGGTTACGTTTCATCCCAGGAAAAGAAAAAGAAATACTTATCCAATTGAATAAGAGAGACAAGCAATATTTCGATCCTTACATGTTGAATATTGAAACAGGGGATCTGAAATTAATGTACGAGAACAAACAAAACTTTGACAGCTGGTATACAGATAATGATGGTGTTATAAGGATTGCCACAAAAACTGACGGAGTTAACATAACATACCTGTATCGTAAGTCGGAAAAGGATGATTTCTCGGAATTACTGACAACCTCATTTAAAGATACTTTTACCCCGCAAGCATTCGATGCACAGAATAAGAATATTTATGTAACATCCAATTTTGGCAGAGATAAAATAGCATTGGTGGAGTATGATCCTTCAACGAAAGAAGAACTAAAAGAACTTCATTCTAATCCCGATTATGATCTGAGTTATGCCTTTTATGATAATAAGAAAAAAGTTCTGGCTGGTGTTTACTGGGAAGGTATAAAAACCGAAATCCATTTTTTTGATAAGGAATGGGAAGATATTTATACAGGATTAAAACAAAGATTCCCTGGATATAATGTGGACTTTACTGAGTGGGATGATGAAATGAAGAAAGGAGTTGTATCTGTGTCGGGTGACAGACTTCGTGTTAAATATTATTTGTACGATTTTGCTTCCGGGGAAGTTGAAGAAATAGCCAATCCATATCCATGGCTCAATGAAGAGGATATGGCTTACATGAAGCCTGTTTCTTATACTTCGAGAGATGGATTAACAATTCATGGATATCTTACCTTGCCTAAGGGGATTGAACCAAAGAACCTTCCGGTTGTCGTTAACCCGCACGGAGGCCCCTGGGCAAGAGACGGCTGGTATTTTAATCCGGAAGTACAATTTCTTGCTAACAGAGGATATGCAGTCTTTCAGATGAATTTCAGGGGAAGCACGGGATATGGTAAAAAGTTCTGGGAAGCATCATTCAGGGAATGGGGCAAAAAAATGCAGGACGATATAACTGACGGTGTTGAATTTCTCAAGAATGAAGGCATTGCAGATCCGGAACGTATAGCTATTTACGGAGGCAGTTACGGAGGTTATGCCACACTGGCCGGCGTTGCTTTTACTCCTGACTTATACGCCTGTGCAGTTGACTATGTTGGAGTTTCCAACCTTTTCACCTTTCTGAACACAATTCCTCCTTACTGGAAACCCTATCTCGATCAGTTTTACGAAATGGTGGGTGATCCGGTTAAGGATAGTATATTGTTTGCAGAGGCTTCTCCGGTCCTTCACGCCGATAAGATAAAGGTTCCATTATTTATTGCCCAGGGAGCAAACGATCCCAGGGTCAATAAGGCTGAAAGCGACCAGATGGTTGAGGCACTTAAAAATAGGGGAGTTGAAGTCGAATATATGGTCAAGGATAACGAAGGACATGGTTTCCGTAACCAGGATAATAGATTCGATTTCTATGGTGCAATGGAAAAATTCCTTGAAAGGCATTTAAAAACGTATTAAAAAACGTATTAAAAAACGTATTATAATACGTAGATAATTTAATTTCTGTCGTAGACTTTGAAACGTTTTTTCCTGTCAAATCCCTGATGCCGGGGTTTATCACTCTTTTCCTGAGCTACTTCAACTGCAACCTTACGCTTCAGGAACTTTGAATTGTTCAATGCTCCCATGAGGTCATCAGCATGGCCGGCTTCAACCTCAAAGAAGGAAAAGCTCTTTAAAAGATCTATTTTCCCGATCGGGATTTTCCTTCCTTTAGTATTTGTATTGACAAGATCGATCAGCTGTTCGGGATAAAATCCATCAGATTTTCCAAGATTGATGAAAAGTCTTGTGTATTTGCCCGACGATTTGAATTCTTTCCTATCTCTGAATGATCTGCCATGATTTTCTTCTCTTTCGGCAACCTTTTCAATTATCTCTTCTCCGTTCCTGTAGCTTCCCAGGAGTCTTTCGAATTCGAGTGATATAACTTTCTTAAGAAGATCTTCCTTGTCTAATCCCTCGAGTTTGATTTTTATCTCAGGAAGAATCTTGTCAATTTCATGGTGATCAGTGTTAGTGGTTTCAAGCTTGCTGACCCAGTTAAAAAGTTGCTTTTTGCAGATTTCACTGCCAGTCGGGATCTGCATTTTCTTAAAAGGCTTTTTAATGAGTTTCTCTATCTTATAGAGATTCTGCTTTTCCCTGAGATGAACAATTGAAACTGATTTGCCTGTTTTCCCTGCTCTTCCTGTACGACCGCACCTGTGTGTATATATCTCAGTGTCGTCGGGAAGGCTGAAATTGATAACATGGGTAAGATCATCAACATCAAGTCCTCTTGCGGCAACATCGGTTGCAACAAGCAGATTAAGATTTCTCTGCCTGAATTTCTGCATTACGGAGTCGCGCTGTGCCTGCGACAGATCTCCATGGAGGGAATCAGCATTATAACCGTCATTTATGAGCATCGCTGCCACTTCCTGAGTTTCCCTGCGGGTACGGCAAAAGACTATCCCGTAGATGTCCGGTTCGTAATCTGCAATACGTTTAAGAACATTATATTTATCCCTGGCTTGTACCAGACAGTATTCGTGACTCACATTTTCCGCCGATGCATTTTTTACTCCGACTGTTACCTCGACCGGATCATTCATATATTTTCTTGCAATTAATGCAATTTCAGGAGACATTGTTGCAGAAAAAAGGAGGGTTCGTCTGTCTTCAGGTACTTCCTCAAGGATCTCATTTATACTGTCAAGAAATCCCATATTAAGCATTTCGTCAGCTTCATCAAGGATCACAGTTGTTACAAACGACAGATGTGCTGCACGTCTTTTAATAAGGTCAATAAGTCTTCCGGGGGTTGCTACTACGATATGTACTCCTTTTTTAAGGCTTCTTATCTGATTATCAATGCTTGAACCGCCATAAACTGCAAGGATTTTCAGATTGCCTGTATGTTTTGCATAATCATTAAGGTCACCTGTGATCTGGATGCATAATTCCCGTGTCGGGCAGAGAATAAGAGCCTGGGTGTTTTGTATTTCAGTATCTGTTGATTGAACAAGCGGAAGACCAAAAGCCGCAGTCTTTCCTGTTCCTGTCTGTGCAAGCGCTATAATATCAACATTATCTTCAAGCATAAGAGGGATTACTTTATTCTGTACAGGCATTGGATTTTCGAATCCAAGTTCTTTAATTGCTTTCAGGACAGAGGGAGTAAATCCCATTTCTTCAAAATTTGTCATTAAATATTTTATGATGTGATTCCGGGAGCGATTGATTTAATATCCCGGCTGAAATGAACTCAAATGCAGACTGGATTTAATTAGTGACAACGCTTTAGGGAAATCACTTTGTTAATAAGGCCGCAAAGATAGTCAAATTATTCAGACAGCAATTTTATTCTTTAAATAGCTTTACCTTCAGGGCCGATGGGCCTTTGGGTCCTTTTGTGAGGTCGAAAGTGACTAAATTATTTTCACTTATCGGCTCCAGAAGGCTGTTTGCATGTACAAATATCCTCTGATTTGATTCCAGATCCCTTATGAATCCATAGCCTTTAGAATCATTAAAGAAAATAACAATCCCCTTCCGTACATAATCAGGAACTACATCAGGGCTGTTTTTATTTATTGTAAGTTCAATGCTTTCTGCATCCACAACAGTTTTCTTATCCGGATCGGGAGGTGTTGAGGTAATAACCCCGAATTCATTCACATAGGCAATCATATCGTCAAAGCCGCTTTTCTTCCCCTCATTCTTCTTCTTCGCACGCTTCTGTTCTTTTTCTTTTCTTTTCTTTTCTTTCCTTGTCCTTACTTCCTTTTTACCGAATGTCTCCTGTGATCTGCCCATATAAAGAATTTAGTTGTTTTAAAATTATTAATAATTTCCAGCCCTGGAATGATGGTGTGCATGAAAAACTAACCGGAGGAATGATTAGAAAATGAATGCGCAAAATAATCGCAAAGCCGGATCTGCCGCAAAGGTACAATAAAATCCCGGAATAGCCTACTTTGGCAGATAAGTGGTAAAGATTAATTACGGCTCATTTAAAGATCCTGTCAACCGACCATTTCCCTCCGCCATGTATAAGAAGAAGTATAAGAAGGAGAGTAAGGGCGAAGTCTGTTGTGTATTCATGAAGAAATGTCCAGATACCACGGGTGTCTATTATCGGGAGCTTTGTTGCAAAAAAGGCAGTCAGCATCACAATAAGCAATGGTAAGGATGCCAGCCTTGTTAACAGGCCTGATAAGACCAGGGCACCGCAAAGTATTTCGATAGCTCCCGTAAAATATGCCCAGAAGAATGGATTTGTGAAGCCTAACTCGGTAAAACGGCCCGGCCCCAGCCATTGCACCTGCTTATATTTCAGGATGCCTTCCGAAATGAAGATCAGTCCGACAATTATTCTGATAATGATCGTTTTGTTGTCATTCCCGGTACCGAGGATCTTCGTTTTTAAACTGCTGACCGTTTTCATGACTTATAGATCTTATAATATAAGTTAACAGCTCATTTCGTAAATTGTTTACTTGTAACACATAATTCCGCAGGATTGTTTTTTGTCAAATTATTGGCATCCCGGAAGGATGAACGGTAGATAAAACAATTAAGATGAGCTTTTCCGGATCATTAACATCCTATTATACTTACATTTCAATTATAAGATTTATCAGGAGTAAACGATTCTCATTTAGTAAACTGTAGTTCGGTAAGGCTTTTATATAAGCCTTTGCCATTTGCCATCAGTTCATTATGAGTTCCCTGCTCTATGATCCTTCCTTCATTGATTACAATAATCTTATCGGCATTCCGGACCGTTGACAGCCGGTGAGTTGCACAGATTGAATTGAAGGTTATATCTTCGTTATCGCATTGAACGAACTGCCTGATAAATTCTTAACCAAGGAGCTGTTTTACCTTTGCCGAAATTTCCTTGCCATCAGCTTTACCGGCAAGCTCTTTGGTTGCCACACCCATTACTCTGCCCATTTCCGACAGTGATTTTGCTCCAAGACGGTCTATTATCGCCTTTACAACAATTGTAAGCTCCTCATCACCCATTCTGGCCGGCAGGTATTTTTCAAGGACATCAGCTTCGAGAGTCTCTTTTTCAGCCAGTTCCTGCCTGTTATTTTCTTTATAAATGGCAGCAGATTCCCTTCTTTGCTTCACAAGCTTCTGAATGATCTTCAGCTCTTCATCAGAGGAAAGAGCCGTATCCGGACCTTTTTCCGATTTCGCGAGCAGAAATGCTGTCTTTGCAGCTCTGATCGCCTCAAGGGCAACTTTATCATTCCCTTTCATAGCCTTTATCAGATCGGCGGCAATTTGTTCTGTGAGTGACATGGTAATCTGTATTAATTATTATTCTTAAAAATCGTTCAAAGATATAAAACAGTATTCATACCGGATTAATCGTATCCCTGGATGCCTGCATAATTTTTAACAAATTTTTAAGAAAAAAAATTATTAACATATTTCCTTTCAAATTTAAATTTGCCCTCCGTAATAAATGTCATTAAAATTTGGGAGGATTTTTTATGTCAGATAATGCGAAATTTAAAGGGCTGTTATTGATCCTGCTGACAGGATTAATTATGTTTAATTGTAATGCGGCAGCAACCGCCGACAGTGTTACGCTGTTCACTCCTTATACCAGGATATCCGTGCCCCCGGGAGAGTCAATAAACTATAGTATTGATGTAATAAACAACAGTAAGGAAGTCCGGAATATGGAAATTTCAGTTTCAGGAATTCCGCGAAGCTGGAATTATACACTTACTTCAGGAAGTTATAAGGTTGGCCAGATAGCAATTATGGGCGGACAGAAACAAACTCTTTCATTAAAGGTGGATGTCCCGCTGAAAGTAAATAAAGGTAGTTACAGATTCACTGTTTCTGCCGGATCAGAGGCTTCGATGCCACTTGTTGTTGTTGTTTCGGAGCAGGGTAACTTTGAGACCGAATTCACTACAAAGCAGTCGAATATGCAGGGTCATTCGACATCGACTTTTACTTTTACTGCGGAATTAAGAAACCGTACTGCCGAAAAACAATTATATGCATTCAGGACGAATGCACCCAGGGGTTGGAGCGTTATCTTCAAACCGAATTATAACCAGGCAACATCAATTGAGATAGAACCTGCCGGAACTGTAAATGTGACAATTGAAATAAAACCTCCTGTCAATATTCAGGCCGGGACGTATCAGATACCTGTTACTGCGGGTACCAATGCAACATCTGCCTCCCTTAATCTTGAAGTTGTGATAACCGGATCATTCAGCATGGAACTCACAACACCTACCGGGTTGTTAAGCACCGACATTACTGCAGGCGATGAGAAAAGAGTTGAGCTGATGGTAAGGAATACCGGATCATCAGGTTTATCGGATGTTGAACTGACCTTTTCGGCACCTGTAAACTGGGATGTTGTTTTTGATCCAAAAAAGATCGACAGGATTGAAGCTGGAAGCAATGCCCGTGCTTTTGCAACAATAAAAGCCGATAAGAAGGCCATAGCAGGCGATTATGTGACTAATCTTGAGGCAAAGACACCTGAAGTGGCTGCCAAGGCAGCATTCAGGATCTCGGTTAAGACTCCTATGCTTCTTGGCTGGATAGGTATATTTATTATTCTTGCGGCTCTTGGTAGTGTCTGGTATCTGTTCCGGAAATACGGAAGGAGGTAAAGGTGGCTGAAAATATAATTGAACTTAGCGGTCTTACAAAACAGTACGGGTCGTTCACGGCAGTTGATAATCTTAACCTTACGATCCGGAAAGGTGAGATATTCGGACTGCTGGGACCGAATGGTGCAGGAAAGACTACCACGATCCTGATGATGCTGGGCCTTACTGATCCGACATCGGGAAGCGTAAGAGTTTGCGGTATTGATTCAACCAGCAATCCTATCGAGGTTAAAAGAAGGGTAGGTTATCTTCCTGAAAATGTAGGGTTCTATGATGATCTTACCGGCCTGCAGAATCTTGTTTTTACAGGCCGGCTTAACAGTCTTTCAGGAAGAGCGGCCACAGAAAAGGCTGAACAGCTGCTTTCAAGGGTAGGTATGTCGGATAATTCCAATAAAAAGACGTTAAAATACTCCAGGGGCATGCTGCAGCGGCTTGGTCTGGCAGATGTACTTATTAAAGATCCCGAAGTAATCATCCTTGATGAACCGACACTTGGGATCGACCCCTCAGGTGTCAGGGAATTTATGGAGCTTATTGTCTCATTAAGCAGGGAACAGGGTATTACTGTATTATTCTGTTCGCATCACCTTCACCAGGTTCAGCAGGTTTGCGACCGTGTCGGAATATTTGTGAAAGGCAGGCTTATCGCGGAAGGGAATATTGAAACCTTGTCGAAAAATCTCTTTGCCGGCAGCGCGTATATTACAGAAGTTGGATTAGGCAATATTTCCAGGGGAAAGCCAGACAATATTTCCGGGGAAATACCAGAATATTTTTCTGCAGAAAAGATGAAAGAACTTCTGAAAGATGTCGATGGAATAACAAATGTTGAACTGAAAAACGGAAGGTTTGCTATTGAATCTTTACGTGATGCCACAACCGATATTTCAAGAAAAATTGTAGAAGCCGGAGAGGGTTTGAATTACCTTATTAAGAAAGAATACGGGCTCGATGATATTTATTACCGTTATTTTGAAGGAGGAGAAAAAAATGAATAATACGGTAACAGGTAAACAGCAGAAAAGACTATCCGATTTCTTTTCCAGACTTCTGATAAGGAAAAGACTTGAAACGGATGATGAAGTGGTACATCCTTTCAGGGTGGTGGTTTATAAGGAAATATCCGATCAGGTCAGCAGCTGGCGATTTATCATACTTCTTATTATTATAGCTCTTACCTGTTTTGGTTCAATGTATACGGCGCTGACCAATATCGGGAGTGCTGTTAAGGCGAATGATCCGGAGGGGACATTTTTATTCCTGAAGCTTTATACAATTTCTGACGGAACACTCCCTTCCTTTTTTGTATTTATAAGTTTTCTGGGACCGCTTCTGGGAATAAGTCTGGGATTTGATACTGTTAACTCTGAGCAGACCAGGGGTACACTCAGCAGGCTGATGTCACAGCCGATTCATCGCGATTATCTGATCAATGCCAAGTTCCTTGCAGCCTTAACAGTAATAAGTGTTTTGCTTTTTGCTCTCGGATTTCTTGTAATGGGTCTGGGTATGATAATGACGGGACTGCCGCCTACACCGGAAGAATTCTGGCGGGTTGTGTTTTTCATCCTGGTAAGCATATTATATGTTGCCTTCTGGCTTAATCTGGCAATTCTTTTTTCGGTTACTTTCCGTCAACCGGCAACTTCTGCCCTGGCCTGTATTGCAGTATGGCTTTTTCTGACAGTTTTCTATAATATTATAGTCAATCTGATCGCCAAAGCTATTGCTCCTCCGCAGATGGCTACTACTCACCAGGTCTTCCGTTACCAGGAGATAATAATGACATTGATGAGGATATTACCGGGTGAGTTATATACAGATGCAACAACTACACTACTGATGCCTTCGGTACGAAGTCTGGGCCCTCTGACAATGGAGCAGATTGTTGGAACTATTCCCGGTCCGCTGCCTCTGGGTCAGAGCCTGTTGCTTGTATGGCCACAGCTGACAGGACTTATTGCAGCCACAGTATTATGCTTTGTGTTGTCGTATGTTTCTTTTATGAGAAGGGAGATCCGGTCGAGATA
>CAZWUB010000148.1:0-9377 GCA_964637415.1 uncultured Rikenellaceae bacterium | reverse complement strand
GTCTACGCCGATGGTACTGCGAAAGTGGGAGAGTAGGTAGTCGCCGACTTTAAAATGAAGCCCTGGAGTAATCCGGGGCTTTTGTTTTTGAAGTAAGAACGAAGAACAAACGAATAGCGAACTAAGAAGTAAAAATGCAGAGGATTTATTATTAAGAACTTACACAGAGGAAATCCGGAGGACCACAGAGTTACACAGAGAAAAACTTCTGTGGAACTCTGTGCTTCTCTGTGGAACTCTGTGTAACTGTAAAGAGGTAAGAATTTTTACAATGATTGTCTTCTGAAAGAAAATTCCTAAACCTGCACTAAATAAAAAAAGGTGCCGGATGGCACCTTTATATTTTATCCGGTACGGCTATCTGTTAATAGAACTTATACCTCTTATCCACTATCTGAGCCTGTTTGCGAAGCGCTTCATAGGCCTCGTAACCGCCTCTCATCTGAAATGAAGCAATCATATTCTCCTGTACCTGCTTCAGATCCTGCCCTTCAGAAGTTGCCAGGGAATTAACAAAAAACATAAAGACCCCGTTATTGCCCTTGACCGGACCACCTATGACTCCCTGTGTTGCGGCAGATGCTGCAGCAACAAGAGAAGGTTCGGCTCCGACGCCGGGTACTGTATATGATCTGAAGGTGATCCCGGTAGCTTCCTGTACAGTCAGCCCCATCGAATTTGCTATGTCATCAAGTGTTTTTCCTTCCTTATTTATCTTGCGGAACTCTTCTGAAATAATTTCGGCTTTCTTATCCCTGATAAGCGTAAACCTTATGTCATTCTCAACTGCTGCAACAGGTGCTATCCCTTCTTCCTGTACCTTCGTACAGAAAGCAATAACATAATTGTCTCCTACCTCAAAAACAGCCTGCTGGTTGTTATCCAGAACAATCTTACCTTCTTCAGCCGAAAAGAGTGAAATTACAAGACTCCTGGGATTTTCAAGTCCCGGAAGAGTTTTTTGCTGCGGAGCAACATCATTTGCCATAAGCTTGTTCAGTCCCTGTTCCGCAACAGCACTGTTAAACTTTTCATAAGTGTTGTTGGTCCCTGCAAACTGACTGGCCTCACTGTAAATCTTCTGATTGGTTGTGGAACTTGCTATGATCTTTCTGTCAACTATACCTATATTATATTTCCTCGAATTCTTTGATCTGTCAAGTATCTCAATGATATGTATCCCAAAACTTGTTTCTGCGGTCACAATTTCACCTTTTTTTGCAGTAAAACATGCATTATTAAAAGGAGTGACCATCATTCCTTCACGGAACCAGCCGAGATCACCACCTATCTGGGCTGAACCCTGATCGTCCGAATTGGTCATTGCCAGCACTTCAAATTTCGATCCCGACTTTATCAGCTTAACCAGACTGTCAGCTGCAGCTTTTGTATCCTCCAGGTTCCTGGTCTGATTTGGTGACAACAATATGTGTCTTGCATGAACTGAATCAGGTCTGTCAGCAGCTTCGATAAGTTTTGCGATCTTGAATGAGCCATCTTCCTGGTAAGGACCGAATACTTCAGTTTTGGTTTCATTTTTAACAAATTCCCTGAGATTTTCAGGTAAATCGTCAAGGGGAACAAAGAATCCGTTATATCTCGAATCAGCTGTAAGATTTATAAATTGAACCGGATCCCCTGAAGCAGTGAATTCATCTTTGGTTTTAAGTATCCATTCCTCAGCCTGTCTGATGTCTTCTTCGGAAGGCGCAACATTAAATACTACATATTCAATATTTCTGAGGGCAGTCCGGCGGAACCGTTCTTTGTTCTTTGAGTAATAGGATTCAATTTCAGCCGGAGTTATGCTTACGGCCGAATCAGGTATCTGGGAATAATTTTTCATCAGATAGCTGAAATCGACAGTGGCTCCGGAAAGGATCTTATCAAATTCTGCCTGACGTGATGTCACATAAAGACCTTTTGATACCAGATTGTTATATTTTGTGTTCATCCTGTCATTCACAATCTCATCTTCAAAGAAGAGCCAGTATTTGTTTGCAGTTTCATCAGATTCTGTCTGTTTAAGGAAATTGACAAGGAATGATTTATTGAACATACCTGTTGACTGATCAGTAAACAGCTGCTGAACGATTGGATGGGGATTGTTACCAAGTACCATTTCCTCAGTCTCCTCGGTACTGATGCCTATACCTAATTTCTTATACTGTCTGTCCTGTATAAGTTCTCTGACCATCTGCTGCCACACCTGCTCCCTTATCGATTCGGCTGTTGATTCATCTATTGTTGAAGATCCGGATAATTTATATATCTCAAACATGCTCTGAACCCTCTCTTCAAAATCCTGGTAAGAAATATATTCTCCGGCAATTTCACCGATCTGATAATACTTTTTGGCCTGGACCCGCTGACCTCTTCCTCCTCCGAAAAAATCGCTTACAACAAAAAGGAAAAGTGATAAACCTATTATACCTGCAACAAAGACACCTGCTTTTTCCCTTAAAAACTGAATAGCTGACATTAAATATGTTGTTTATGAATTAATAAATATGAACTTTTTAAAAATCAGGCGACAAATATAACAAATTTCAATATTAAAACGGGAGCTTTTTACCCGGGATATTTATAATAATGTATCTCCGGAGCAGTTGAAGCAGGTATTGTTACTATGGTTGTAAAAAATTTGTGAACGTAACCGGAAGTAAATCATCAATCCGGCCCATGATTTTTTCCGGATTACCGGAGGGTTTTTAAGTTTATAAAGGTAAATGTTATAAAATAAGTATAAAAACATAAATATGGTATATAAAAAAGGGGGGTATAATGAGAAAAATATAAAAATTATTGAAATTAATGTAAAAAAATAAGGGGGTGGTAATGAAAAATATATATTTTTGTAAAAAAATAATAAGAGATATGGCAGAATTAAGATTCAGTGCACTTAAAGAGGTTTTTAAAAGAGAACCCGTTGTGACAGTACCTCCTTCAAAGGATATTTCCAAGTATTTTGGATCGCATGTGTTCAATCTTCACAAGATGGAACACTACCTTTCACAGGAAGCCTTCAGGGTGATAAAAAAAGCAATAAATGAAGGGAAATCACTTACAAGGAATGAGGCTCAGCAGGTTGCTATTGGTCTCAAAGCCTGGGCAATTGAAAATGGAGCTACACATTTCACACACTGGTTCCATCCGCTTACCGACGGAACCGCTGAAAAACATGACGGATTTCTTGAAATGGGCGACAACGGACACATGGTTGAGAATTTCTCGGGAGATGTGCTGGTTCAGTCCGAACCGGATGCATCAAGCTTCCCAAGCGGGGGTATAAGAAATACTTTTGAAGCCAGAGGATATACTGCATGGGATGTTTCATCACCTGTATTTATTGTTGGTTCAACACTATGTATCCCAACAATATTTGTTTCCTATACAGGAGAAGCCCTCGACTACAAAGCGCCGCTTCTGAAAGCATTGTCTGAACTTGATAAGGCTGCTGTTGATATCTGTCAGTTCTTTGACAAAGATGTGACCAAGGTAATAGCAACCCTGGGCCTTGAACAGGAATATTTTCTTGTTGACGAAGCATTGTATTATGCCCGTCCCGATCTGTCGCTTGCAGAAAGAACCCTGATGGGACACCAGTCATCAAAAGACCAGCAGCTTTCAGATCATTATTTCGGATCCATACCCCAAAGGGTAATGTGTTTTATACAGGATTTTGAATGTGAAGCGTATAAGCTTGGGATCCCTGTGAAAACACGTCACAATGAGGTCGCTCCTAACCAGTTTGAATGTGCACCGATACATGAAGAAGTTAACCTTGCCGTCGACCACAACCAGCTTCTGATGGACGTGATGAGACGAATTGCCAGAAAGCATAAGTTCAGAGTACTGTTCCACGAAAAACCCTTTGCCGGTATAAATGGTTCAGGAAAACACAATAACTGGTCGATGGCCACAAATACTGGCGTCAACCTTCTGTCTCCGGGTAAAAATCCGAAGTCGAACCTTCAGTTCCTTACATTCCTTGTAAATGTTATTAAAGCTGTACATGACAGCAACGAGATAATCCGCGCTTCAGTAATGAATGAGTCTAACTCATACAGGCTGGGTGGTCATGAAGCTCCTCCGGCAATAATATCTGTTTTTCTGGGGACATATCTGAATAAGATGCTTGAGAATATTGTGAGCAAGGTGACTGATAAAAAAATGACACCGGCCGAGAAAACTGAACTTAAGCTGGGGATCGGCAAAATTCCCGAGATACTGCTTGATAATACTGACAGGAACCGGACTTCACCTTTCGCTTTTACAGGAAACCGGTTTGAATTCAGGGCTGTTGGCTCATCGGCCAACTGCGGTGCCGCAATGATCGTGTTGAATGCTGCTGTTGCAACTCAGCTTAAACAGTTCAAAAAAGATGTCGACGCTATAATTAAAAAGGGACGAAACAAGGATGAAGCAATTTTCCAGGTTATCAAAAAATATATAATCGGATCACGCAAAGTTCTGTTCGAGGGTGATAACTATAGCAGGGAATGGCATGCCGAAGCAGAAAAAAGAGGATTATGCAATCTGAAAAGTATTCCCGAGTCAATTAAGTGTTATCTGAATCCCGCTGCGAAAGAGGTTCTTGTGGGATCAGGCATCTTTTCAGAGAAAGAACTTGAGAGCCGCTGCGAAGTTGAATATGAAAAATTCACAAAGAAAGTGCAGATTGAAGCCCGGGTCCTTGGTGACCTCGCAGTAAATCATATCATCCCTACAGCAATACGCTACATGAGTACTCTGCTGGATAATGTGAAAGGTTTGAAAGAAGTTTTCGGAGATGGTGAATATGAAAAAATGGCATCGATTCATAAGGAAATGATAAAAGAAATCTCAGAACACATTTCTGATATAGAAAAAGGTGTAAATCTGATGATCGAAGAGAGGAAAAGGGCAAATGTTATTGAAGGTTCATACAAAAAATCTATTGTGTATGAAAAGAAGGTCAAGCCTTATCTGCAGGAAATACGGTATCATATCGATAAGCTGGAACTGATTGTCGATGACGAGATCTGGCCTCTTCCAAAATACAGGGAACTGTTGTTCACACGGTAGAATTGTCATATATTCATTATTGTACGGGCGTTGCATTCAACGCCCGTACAACGTTACGATAATGATTATTTTATGGGCATTGCATTCAATGCCCTGCCACGAATTAATAATAATTATCCATCCCCTCCGTTTGTTATTTACACCGGTCTCATTTATTTAATTATTTTTATGGTCAAATCGGAGAGGATGTCATGAAAAGGTTAATAATCTTATTTACTTTATTAATAATAGTCACATTACAGGATACCTCTGCCCAGAAAAGAAGGGGCGAAAGGGCTTATGATGCCTATAATGCCGGTGAATATTATGATGCCATCGATGAATTCAAGAATACCTATTCGAAAACAAAAAAATCAGATAAAGAATCCCGGGCAGAATTTATTTTCATGATTGCAGAGTGCTACCGCCTTGTCAATGATCCCCGTAATGCAGAAACATGGTACAAACTTGCTGTTAAATCATCATATTCCAGACCTGAAGCTCAGTTCTGGCTGGCATCCACACTAAAAAAGAACGGTAAGTACCAGCAGGCAATTGAAGAGTTCAGGAATTATAAGCAGGTTGCCCCTGCAGATTCGAAAGCTGATCAGGAGATACGTGCATGTGAACTGGCCCTTGAATGGCAACGCAATCCTGAATCATATACTGTTGAGGAAATAAAAGAGCTTAATTCAAAGGAAGCGGATTTCAGTCCGGCATTCGGACGCGACGATTTCGGAGTTGTTTATTTTACTTCTTCACGTGATGATGCCGCCGGAAATAAAACTCACGGGGCTACCGGACAGGGTTTTACCGATATCTTTGAGAGCAGGCTCGATAAGAAATCAAAATGGAGCATACCTGTTCCGGCCGATGTAATCAACAGTGAATTTGAAGACGGTACTCCATTTGTTATTTCGGAATTCAAAGAGATCTATTTTACAAGATGCGAAGCAGGAAAACGTGAAGAAAAAGGTTGCGTAATCATGTTCGCGAAAAAGAGCGGTGACAGCTGGAGTGAGCCTGAGAACCTTGAAATACTTCCGGATTCCCTTGTTGCTGCACACCCGGCACTCTCTCCCGACGGTCTTACACTCTATTTTGTTTCAGATATGGAAGGAGGTTCCGGAGGAAAGGATATATGGAAGGTAAACCGTACTGCAGGAGGACAGTCATGGTCAGATCCTGTTAACCTGGGACCGGATATAAATACAGCAGGTGATGAGGTCTTTCCTTATATGAGAGATGAAAATACTCTCTATTTCTCTTCCGACGGACTGATAGGTATGGGAGGGCTTGACATTTTCAAAGCGAGTGCACAGCCTGACGGATCATGGACTGTAGAGAATATGAAAGCACCCATTAACAGCTCATCTGATGATTTCGGGATCGTATTTGAAAATGAAAATGAGAAGGGAATCTTCAGCTCAACACGGAAGGGCCGTGGCAATGATGATCTATATTCCTTTGAATTTCCTCCGCTGAAATTCAGTGTGACAGGACTTGTTAAAGATGAAAAAACAGGGACAGCAATTCAGGGATCCACTGTCCAGCTTATAGCCAGCGATGGTTCAAACCTTCAGGCTGAAACAGGTGCAGGAGGTGACTTCAAATTTACACTCAAACCGGATGTCGATTATATATTCCTGGCTTCCAGAAGAGGTTACCTTAACGGCAAAGAAAAAGAAACAACAAAAGGGCAGGAGAAAAGCCGTGATTTCATGGTTACCATAAACCTCACAGCAATCGATATGCCCATTGAATTGCCTAATATCTTCTATGATTTCAACAAATGGGACCTCAGACCCGAATCGATGGTTTCTCTTGACAAGCTCGTTGAAACTCTTAACGATAATCCGAATGTTACAATTGAACTGATGTCACATACCGACTCGAGGGATACAGAAGCCTATAACCAGGAACTATCCCAGAAACGTGCACAATCAGTTGTTCAGTACCTTATAGATAAAGGTATTGAAACAGAAAGATTGTCGGCAAAAGGATATGGTGAATCGAATCCGAAAATAGTTGATGCAGCAATTTCAGCTCAGTCGCCTTTCCTGAAAACCGGAGCAACATTATCAGAGCAATATATAAACTCACTTTCGGGAGATGAGCAGAAGGAAATCGCTCACCAGATCAACCGGCGGACTGAATTCAGGGTCCTGAGAACGGATTATATATCACCCAAATAAAAACATATTGCTCAGAGTTGAATACAAAGCCCTTCGTGCTCTTAGTGTGTACTTCGTGTCCTTTGTGGTTAAGTAGGATTTATAGTATGAAAAATTTTATCTCATCAGTTTTTTTAATTGTAATTACATCAATTACATTAATGGGTTCCAATCCACCGAATCCGGTACGGATACTTGTTATTACAGGCGGACATGGCTATAAAGTTGAGCAGTTCAATGAGATGCTGAACAGCATGGGCCCTGAAATAACCTGGCAGGTCGCTGAACTGCCCGGAGCCTATGAGATGTTCAAACCTGAGAACAGAAATAAATATGATGTTCTGGTTTTCTACCACATGTGGCAGAAGATCACGGAAGAACAGGCAACGACTTTTGCTGAATGTATAAAAAGCGGCAAGCCGGTTGTGGCACTTCATCACAGCATCTGTGCCTTCGATGACTGGCCTGAATACTGGAATATAATAGGAGGGAAGTATTTCCATAAGCCAACCACAGTCAACGGCAAAGAATATCCTGCATGCTCCTATATACACGACCTTCATTTCAATGTAAAGAATGTTAATCCCAAACATCCGGTGACTAAGGGAGTTCCGGATTTTCCGATATTTGACGAAACATACAAAGGTTATTATGTTGCCGAGAATGTTACGCCTCTGCTGACAACGGACGAGCCAAGCAGCACACCCACTATCGGCTGGGCAAAAACATACGGCAAATCGCGGATAGTCGTCCTTCAGAGCGGGCATGATGTACCTACTTTCGAAAATCCCAATTTCAGAAAACTGCTGAAACAGTCAATTACCTGGGTCTCCAAAAAATAACTCTTTTGTGCGATGCCGGAAAAATCGAAGTATTATCTGCGCGGAGTTTCTTCACAGAAAGAAGATGTCCATGCTGCTATAAGTAAGATCGATAAGGGCCTCTTTCAGAAATCGTTCTGCAAGATAGTCCCGGATATGACCGGAGGCGACCCCGATTATTGCAATATCATGCATGCCGACGGTGCAGGAACAAAATCATCCCTTGCTTATATTTACTGGAAGGAGACCGGTGATATGTCGGTATGGAAAGGAATAGCACAGGATGCAATAGTTATGAACCTCGATGATCTTCTGTGTGTCGGCGCCTGCAATAATATACTGATCTCATCAACAATAGGGAGGAACAAGAACCTTATTCCCGGAGAAGTGATATCAGCAATAATCAACGGAACAGAAGAATTTCTGGCGGAGTTAAGAGACCTTGGTGTAGGTATATGGTCAACAGGCGGGGAGACGGCAGACCTTGGCGATCTGGTGAGGACAATAGTCGTTGATTCGACAGTTTTCACACGGATGAGGCGTTCGGATGTGATCTCAAATCATAATATCAGGGCAGGTGATGTCATAATCGGACTGGCGTCTTATGGCCAGACAACCTATGAAAAGGAATACAATGGCGGTATGGGAAGCAACGGTCTTACTTCAGCACGGCACGATGTTTTCGGATCATACCTGGCTGAGAAATATCCCGAGAGCTTTGATTCATCTATTCCAAAAGATCTTGTTTATACAGGTAAGCTGAAACTGACCGACCCTGTTGAAGGAACCGGTCTGAATGCAGGCAAACTTGTACTTTCACCAACCCGGACATATGCCCCTGTTATCAAAAAGATACTGGAATCGATGCGTTCTGAGATTCATGGGATGGTTCACTGTTCAGGAGGGGGGCAGACTAAAATCCTCCATTTTATTGATGATCTTCATGTAATAAAAGACAACCTTTTTAATCTCCCTCCGCTGTTCAGGTTAATTCATGAGCAATCAGGTACCGGCTGGAAAGAGATGTACCAGGTCTTTAATATGGGACACAGATTCGAGATCTATACTGATCAGAAAAATGCTGACGAAATAATCAGTATTGCATCCGGCTTCAACCTTGAGGCAAAGATCATTGGACGGTGTGAAACTTCCGATATAAAGAAACTGACGATTATATCTGAATCCGGGAAGTTTGAGTATAAGTGATCTAAAGCAATTACACAGAGTTCCACTGAGCTTATCTCATCTCAACCCTCACAACATAACCGTTAACCTAAGGAATTTTGGGGATAAAAGTTTCCCCTCCTTTTTTTAAGGAGGGGTGGCCGGGATTGCT
>CAZWUB010000147.1:0-9474 GCA_964637415.1 uncultured Rikenellaceae bacterium | reverse complement strand
TTGTAAATATCGTCGGTGAAATGGCAGGAATAATTCCCTTAGAGAAAAAACGAAAAGCGGATTAACCTCCGGTAAGCTCACATGATTTTTATGCTTCGGATGATACTGAATGTATCAGTGCTTTGATATACCCGTACGCGAAGGCAAATCCCTGAAGAGAACTAGCAGGATCGGGATGATAGGGGACATGATCCGGACAAACCATCCCTGAGTAACCTATATCCCTCAGTGTCCTTATTATTTCAAGGAAATCCATATCACCGTTATCGGGATATACTTCCATGAAGTTGTTCCAGCCACCCTTAATATTACGGAGATGAATATTAAATATCTGATTCCGCTCACCAACCCATTTTATGATTGGTAGTATCTCTGTTTTCGGATCCTTCAGACCTTCGGCCACTGAACCCAGACAAAGCAGAAAGCCATGGTGTGAACTATCATAAAGCCGGGCAAATCTTTTTATGCCTTCAAATACATCCGGACTGTTCCATCTTGTTATTCCGCGAAAACCAACCGGCAGGGGAGGATCTGCTATGTGATTTCCCAGTTTTACATTATATTCCTTTGCTACCGGCATTAAACGGTCAAGAAGGTAGGTTATCCTTTCATAAATCTCATCAACAGAAACATCCCCGGCAATTGTTTTTGGTTCATTTCTCTTTAATGCCTCTTCGAAATTCCAGGTGCTGTATGATGAATTTCCCCTTTCAGGATCAACAACTCTTCCTGTCCGCACAATGGGAAGAATTGTAGTATTATAAGTTAATAGTCCTACACCGGTTTTACCGGCAACGCGTATACAGTTCTGCAGTATCTCAATTTCGCGGTCACGTTCCGGACTTTTACCAAGCATTATATTTGGCATCGGTGACCTGTCAATTCCGCTTGAATCGAGGGGTAAATGGTATGCATCCAGGGTGATGCCGTACTTTTCACAGGCTTCGCGCTTTGCAAGGGAATCATCCAGATCCCATCCGACACCTTCAATCATTTTCGGGGATCCTCCGTCAATGTGATATACTCCGCAGCGGGCTTTGAACTCAAGATTTTCCTTAGTAGTTCCGCCTGACTGGCAGCCAACCTTCATACTAACTTTCTTTTTTCTACCGCCGGAATCAGATTTTTCAAGTCCTCTGTTACATGAAAAGGCGCTAAACATTCCTGAAGTAGTAACAGCTCCGACAGATCCTGCTCCGAATAATCTTAAAAATTTATTGCGTTCCATATATCGTAAATTTTGTAACCAAGATAATCAATTTGATGCCGGAATTCAATAAATAATGAATCGCGGAGCGATTCCACCAATACTAGATTAAAACGTTACGTGGAATATTAGAACCACGGAGTGGTTCCACAACATCATAGTGATCAATCATCTACGTATTAAACTACGTATTATAATACGTATTATAATACGTAGTTCATAACTAATTCCAATGGCGTTTCATGAGAGAATATCTGGTGTTATTTATGTTTCTCACTAGACGACTTTTACAATTTAACATTTTCTGCGGGATTACCTGATTGTTCCGGTATTTTTTGTTTCTCTTTTTCATCCTTCTCCGCAGCCACCTTCAGCAATTTAAGAAGGTCATGGATATCAATTATCAGAAGAATAATACATGCCAGGCCCGATACCCAGACAAGCGAATCCTTTACAAGCACTTCGGTAACCAAAATCGCTGAAATTATTATCCTGACCTCTGTAGGACCGAGTAATCCTGAATCTATCGTGTATTCTCCGGTGATCTTATACCTCATAAGTGTTGTTATCATTGCCCATCCGTAAAGCACCACGAATCCATAGCCAAGTAATTCCCCCACACCTTCTGTATATATAACAAAACCGAGACCTATTACGATGGTTGTTATCCAGTCAATGGAAAGGTCCAGAGAAAAACCGTACCATTTTCTTGATTTGTTCCTGTATATCGCCAGCCTTCCGTCAAGCGAGTCGCCAAACCAGTTTATGAAGAATCCTGCCAGGCTTAACAAAAGGAAGTACCTGCTGAAATATGTAGCTAAAATAAAACTCAGCAAAACGGTCAGACTGCCTAAAAATCCAATGAAAGTGAGCATATCAGGAACTACCCAGGAAGGTATGCGCTGAACAAGAATTGAAAGAGCCTTCTGCTCTGAATTTCTGAGAAGATTAGTTCTGATCCTGTCTTTAGTAATTATTTTAAGGATCTCCTGAGTTACCAGGGAAGTGTTCGTTTTCATATAATTATAACGGTTATTCCATGCAATTTCTAAAATCCCGGGCTTCCGGAATGGAATCACAATCTTTTGAACGGAACAAATCTAACGTAAGTCAGTCGCTTTTCAATCGTTTTGCCATTCTTTTTTGTTAAAAGGATTAGCTCCTGAACGGCTGCAGGTGCACCAACAGGGATAATAAGCCTGCCGTTTTCTGCAAGCTGACTGATAAGCGGTTGTGGTATCTTTTCTGCCGCTGCTGTTATAATTATAATATCAAATGGCGCCTGCTCCGGCCAGCCCTGGTAACCGTCACCGAACTTGCATGTAACATTATCATAGCCAAGCTTCTTTAATCTTTCAGCCGACTCATTTGCTAGTTCCGGAACGATCTCGATTGTAAAAACTTTGTCCACTACTTCGGCAAGCACTGCTGCCTGGTAACCCGATCCTGTCCCAATTTCCAGAGCTTTCATTTTCTTTCCCGGCTTCAGGGCGTCAGTCATATATGCCACAATGAAAGGCTGTGAAATGGTCTGCCCGTACCCGATCGGAAGCGGATAATCATTATAGGCTTGATCATGATATTCTCTTGGCATGAAAAGATGACGGGGTACTTTTCGCATTGCATCAAGAACAGCCGGATTCGTCACGCCACGATCCTGAATCTGGGTCCTGACCATCCTGTTCCTTGCAGCCTCATATTTATCAGCCTGAGGTTCGCTGCACTCTGCCATAATCAATAAATGTATTAACAGTAGTATTTTCACATCAGGGTAGTTTCCTTAAAAATACTCAATTTCAGGAAATTTTCAAAAAATTGATGTAGTTTCAGGTTTCAGTATGCAGGACACAGGGTGATAACCACACATCACCCCCATGCCCCCATAGCCGTCAACCTAAGAAATATTTGTATAACGAAAACTACAGTAATTATCTGGAATATAGCCAAATAAGTTTCCCCTCCTTAAAAAAAGGAGGGGAAATTTTTAGCCCCAAAATTCCTTAGGTTAACGGCTATGACCTTGAGTGGGACAGAATATACCCCTCTGACTGAAACCTGGAACCAGCCTCCGCCACTTCCTTCGCTTTAGATACGGGGGTCAACGAAGGTTTCGGCTGGCAAAACCTGGAATCTCGAATCTTGAACTTCTTCAGCTGAAACATATTTACTGGAAACTGAATCCCAGCACCGAAAGGAACCCGTTACCCAGAAACTGTATCAGCGGCCATATCGGCAACAGATTAATACTCGAAACCAGAGACAGGATTATTACTCCGATGAATATATAGCTGCCATATTTGTACAATCCCTCATATAAAGCGGGATATTTTTTAAAATAAGCCAGTAACAGGTGTGAACCGTCAAGCGGAGGTACGGGAATAAGATTGAAGATGAAAAGTCCCCAGTTGATATAAATGGCATATATAAAAATCTCGGATGCAACTGAATAATAAGGAAGTTCAACAAAATTATACAGGATTGCAAAAATAACTGAAAGGACCATCGCCAGAATCGCATTTGATAAAGGTCCGGCAACAGCTATTTTAAGCGGATCGGTTTTGCGATTCCTAAGGTTATATTCATTGAATTCAACGGGCTTTGCCCACCCGAAACCTGCAAATAATAACATCACAAATCCAAGCGGATCGATATGCTTAAGAGGATTTAATGTCACCCTTCCCTGATCCCTGGATGTTGAATCACCACACCTGTGGGCAATAAACGCATGACTGAATTCGTGAACTGTAAGGCCAAGGATGATACCAGGCAGGAATTTGAGTGTCCTGAGAATGTCAAAGTTGTCCATTCAGCCTTTTATTAACCGGCATGAAGAAATCATCCTGAGAAAGACCGCAATTCTTTATCATTTCGAGGGCATATTCAGCTCCGGAAAAGTTCTCATCGGCATTATTTGTCCCGACAGTGAACTTTACACCTGCCTTCTTTGCCCTTTTTATAAAGGCTTCTGACGGGATCTTATACCTGTTGTTTATCTCAATGGCTATATTATTTGCTTTTGCAGCATTTATTACTTTATCCATCCTCTCCGGTGTCCAGAAGAAATCATAACGGCCAGCCATCTGTTCAGGCAGGAAGGTTGAATTCACATAAATGTCTATCGGTTCTTCATTCATTATCTTCACGATAGTATTTACAAGATGATCCATAAACTGCTCTTCATCATCAATCCAGGTCTCTTCTTTGATCCAGATCCTGTTCCTGCGTCCTTTCTCATCGGTAAAAGTCATTGCATCTGTAAACACATAATCAAACTTGTTCATCGATTCCATTGAGAAAATATCGACCCATTCACGTCCTTCAGCCTGCATTGCTGAAAAAAACTGCGGATAGTTCTTCATCATGTTTATAACCGAATCGATCTGGCTGTCACTGTGTATCGGAAATTTCAGGCCACAGTTGAAGGCAATGCCATAGTTGATATTCTCGGCCTTTGATTTAGCAATTGCAGCTTCCATATCCAGATTGCCTTTAAGATGAATATGAAGATCAGTTATTGGAAACGGTACATTTTTTGTACAATATGTTGAAATTAAAAATATTGCAATAAGGGCTGGAAACAGGTTTCTCTTCATGATATAATGTGATTAAATATTCCCGGCAATTTAATAAAAAATAAAAAATTGTAATTATAAATACTGCTATTTCAGTAGTTATTTGCACTTTCGTATTCTGAAAAAAATATTCATGAACCTGTAAAGGATGAACCATGGGAAAGTATTTATCTGTTCTTGCAGCTGTTATTCTTACATTCAGCACTAATCTTTTCTCTGTCGAAGAGAGTGTACCTGATGTTTACCTGCTGACCTGCGGGCCGGGAACTGAGACATACTCAATGTGGGGACACAGTGCCCTGAGGATAGTTGATCATGCAGCCGGGACCGACAGAGTCTATAACTGGGGCGTATTTGATTTCAGTACCCCGGCTTTCGCCTGGAAGTTTGCCAGGGGCAGACTTGAATATATGCTGGGTGTTTCTGCTTATGAACGGTTTATCCAGGAGTATTTTATGGAAGGAAGGTGGGTTCAGTCACAAAAAGTTAATCTTGAATCACAGGAGGTGATAAAACTGCTGCAGCTGATTCAGGAAAACCTGAAACCGGAAAATATAAAATACCGCTATGATTTTTTCTACGATGACTGTTCCACACGCATAAGGGATCTTCTTGAGAAGTCAACAGGGGATGGCATGGTTTATCCTCCCGATCTTGACGGTGATCCTCCTACCTTCAGGTTTATGGTGACCAAGTACCTTCAAAAAGCACCCTGGCTGAAAGCTGGTGTCGATCTGCTTATGGGTATTCCCGGAAATAAAAAAACTACAGTGCGCGAAAGGATGTTCCTGCCGGTGGATATGCAGGAAGGTTTATCGGATATTGTTATAAACCGGAGCGGGAAAATGATCCCTCTGTTAAGTAATCCTGAAACAGTGCTTGAAAGTACAAACAAAAGTGTAAGCTCAAAATTCCTTACTTCACCTATTGTTGTTTTTTCAATATTGCTGATCCTCGCTATCCTGGCTTCTGCACTGATAAGAGGAAAAAAACAAAACAGAGTGTTTGATATTGTAATATTTTCAATTTTCTCAGTGCTTGCCCTTCTTATGATATTCTTCAATTTTTTTACCGATCACCAGCAGATGAAAATGAACCCGAATATTATATGGCTCAGTCCTTTTGTGATATTGTGCCTTATATCGGTATTGTTCAACCTGAATAGGTCTGTCTGGTTCAGGATAGTTTTTGTTCTGAATGTGATCTGGTTCTTCGTTCTGCTTATATTCCCCCATACTTCAAATAACGCTTTTTTACCTGTATTGCTGATACTCGCTGTCAGAAGTTCGGTGCGATCGGACTTTAAATGGAATCCTTTATCTATAGGGGATGGGGATTAATTGTTATTTAACAGAACTTTAACAGTCCTTAACACCATTTTATTATTTACCCGGCTTTTTTTGTGTACCCGTTTAAAAACAAGTAACGGAACCAATTTTCGTTTATGTTTTGTTAAATTTGCGGACTAAAATTCAAGATATGGACCAGACCACAGACATTAAAATACTGAATGAAAAGATCGAAAAGGAGAGCGCCTTTACCGATATAATCCGGATGGAGATGAATAAGGTTATCGTTGGCCAGAAACACCTGGTAGAGAGCCTGATGATTGGACTTCTCGGCAACGGTCATATTCTGCTTGAAGGTGTTCCCGGACTGGCAAAGACACTTGCCATCAAATCACTGGCATCAATAATTGATGCAAAATTCAGCAGGATCCAGTTTACTCCGGATCTTCTTCCCGCCGACCTGATAGGGACAATGATCTACAGTCAGAAGAAAGAAGAGTTCCTTGTCAAAAAAGGACCTGTCTTTGCTAATTTCATTCTTGCTGATGAAATCAACCGCTCACCTGCGAAGGTTCAGAGTGCTCTTCTGGAAGCAATGCAGGAAAGACAGATAACTATCGGAGAATCAACATTCAGGCTCGAGGAACCTTTCCTTGTGCTGGCCACTCAGAATCCGATAGAGCAGGAGGGAACTTACCCGCTTCCCGAAGCACAGGTCGACAGGTTCATGCTGAAGGTTATTATTGATTACCCTTCACTGGAAGAAGAAAGACTTATTGTAAGGGAAAACCTCGCAAAGGAATTCCCAAAAACAAGTTCAGTTCTCAAAACTGATGATATTGTCAGAGCCCGTGATGTTGTAAGGGAAGTATATATGGATGAAAAGATCGAGAACTATATACTTAACATTGTTTTTGCAAGCAGAAGCCCTGAGAAATATGGTCTTCCGGCATTCAAAAACATGATTTCCTACGGCGCTTCACCCAGAGCATCAATATATCTTTCAGTTGCTGCAAAGGCATATGCTTTCATAAGAAGAAGGGGATATGTCATCCCTGAGGATGTGAGAGCTGTTTGTCTCGATGTAATGCGTCACAGGATCGGCCTTACTTACGAAGCTGAAGCCGAAAATGTGAACCAGGATAAAATAATTGCAGAAATACTGAATGTTGTTGAAGTTCCTTAGATAAATGGAAGCTACAGACCTCTTAAAAAAGGTAAGAAAGATTGAAATAAAAGCCCGCGGACTCACCAAACATATTTTTGCCGGTGAGTACCATAGCGCTTTTAAGGGTAGAGGTATTGCTTTCAGCGAAGTACGGGAATATCAGTATGGCGATGACATCAGGACAATCGACTGGAACGTAACTGCAAGATTCAATCATCCTTATGTAAAAGTTTATGAGGAAGAAAGAGAACTTACTGTAATGCTTCTTATTGATGTGAGCGGTTCCGGAGGTTTCGGAACATCAGTGAACTTTAAGCAGGATGTGATGACTGAGATTGCTGCAATACTTTCATTTTCAGCAATATTCAATAAGGATAAGATAGGTGTGATATTCTTTTCCGATAAGATCGGGAAATTTATTCCCCCGCAAAAGAGCAGAAAGCATATTCTCAGGATAATCAGAGAATTGCTCGATTTCAGACCCGAGAGCAACAAAACAAATCTTGATGTTCCTCTCAGATTCCTTACAAATGCGATTAAAAAACGATGTACGGCATTCATCCTTTCCGATTTCATTGCACCCGATTTTGAAGAAGCGCTCAGAATTGCATCAAACAAGCACGATATAGCAGCCATAAAAGTATATGATACGGCGGAAACAACTCTGCCCGATATCGGATTTGTTAAAATAACAGATGCCGAAACCGGTGCGGAAAAATGGATCGATACTTCCTCAAAGAACGCCCGTAATGCATATATGCAATGGTGGAACGATCATGTTACACGTATTAATGGTGTTTTCAGAAGATGCGGTGTTGATTCGGCCTTCATAAATACCGGACAGGATTACGTTCAGCCTTTAATTAAACTATTTGAAAGCAGGTGAGAAACAGAGTATATATATTATTATTGTTGCTTTCAGCCGGCTTTTCCGCTACAATTGCCCAGGAAGTGTCTGTTAAAGCAGTTTTTGACACTTCAAGGATCTACATAGGCGATCAGATTAATTACACTGTTACAGTGGACCAGCCGGCGGAAATCATCCTTAATCTGGCTACTCATAAGGATACCCTGCTGAAAAACATTGAAATTCTCTCTGGACCTGTAGCCGATACTCTTTCTCTCGATGGCAGCAGGATCAGAATTATAAACAGATACCTCGTAACATCATTTGATTCGGGATTTTATGAGGTTCCTCCGACCTATGCAGAACTATCAACTGAAACAGGCCTTAAAAGATTTTATTCGGATTATTCCCTGCTCGAGGTAATGCGGGTGAGAATCGCTCCATCAGATACCACTGCTCAGATCTATGATATTGTAGGACCATACAAAGCACCACTGACAGCCGGGGAAATTCTCCCCTGGGTACTTCTTGCTGCACTAACTGCTGCACTTGTCTGGGTTATATTAAGGCTGATGCGGAGATTCAGGAAAACAAAACCTGGATATGAGCCTGTAGTGATAAAAGAACCGGCTCATGTAATTGCCTTCCGCAATCTTGAAAAGCTGAAAGAGGCAAAGCTTTGGCAGAAAGGTGAGGTTAAACAATATTATTCAAGGCTCACGGAAATATTGCGGCAATATCTCGAAGACAGGTACGGAGTATATTCCCTTGAACTTACAACATCCGAGACTCTTCATGAACTGCTGAAGACCGGTTTTAAGAAAGATGATAACTTCAACATAATTAAGGATATACTGAACGGTTCAGACCTTGTAAAATTTGCCAAATACAAACCCGATCCTTCCGAAAATGATCTTCATTATGAAAAGGCATGGCAGTTCGTCGATATCACAAAGCTGAAGGAAGAAGTGAAGGGAAAAGTAATGGAAGATGTGAAAGAACAGGTTGAAGGAAACAGCATTAAGGAGAAAAAAGAATGAAAGGAATAACATTTGCAGATCCCGCTTTTCTCTGGTTGCTGGTACTTGTCCCGGCAATTATAGCTTATTATATTTTCAGGCAACAGAAGACTGTCTCATCAATCAGAATGCCTGAATCAAACGCTTTCAGCAATGCCGGGAAGAGTTTCAGAAACTGGCTCCGGCATGTCTTATTTGCATTACGTGCCGCAGCAATCGCATTGCTTATAATTGTAGCGGCCCGCCCTCAGAAGACCGACAAATTTCAGGATATATCAACCGAAGGGATCGATATAATTTTCGCCCTTGACATATCGGGAAGCATGCTTGCCCGCGATTTTAAACCCGACAGGCTTGAAGCATCAAAAAATG
>CAZWUB010000146.1:6347-9621 GCA_964637415.1 uncultured Rikenellaceae bacterium | reverse complement strand
TCCGATACAGGTGCAAAACGCCACTGAAAACGGATATTGGTGTTAAGGTTATCTATCTGATTGTTATATTGAACAAATGTCGTAAGGAACAGGCTGTTGGTGAATGTGATATCGAGTCTCGGACCAATGAGGAAAAGTTTCGCGCTGTTATATGGTTCAGGAAGTGTGATATCGTTATAGTTTGCCGCTATTGCAAGGCTTCCGTAAGGCTGAACCCTGTAGTTAAGTGTTCCGCTTAAATGAAGACGGGTTCCGTTATAAAATCCACCATAAATTCCTGCCAGGTTAAAATAAAGTAATTTACGGGTATCAGATGCAAAGGTGATACCGGCATTTTTCCAGTTATATGAAGTCCCTGCAGGGAGCATTTCTCCTCCTGTATTGGTAGGATCAAAGGCACTGCTCAACTCCACAAAATCATCAGAGAGCTTAAATGTAAGCTGGTTTTTATTTTTCCAGCCGATAGTATATGACAACTGTGTTTCGCGATCGGTCATTCCTGAACCGGGTTCAAATATTATCCCGAATTGAGCTCCCGGACCATGATTCAATATTTTGCTTTCTTCCGGCATGTAGAAAAGATAATTGATTGCGGGAGCAATTTCATAATATCCGGTTCGCCTTATATAACCCGTTTCAGCATTAAAATCCTCCCCCACCCATGCCTGATCGAGGCTTGCTTTAAGGTATTGTGAGTTATAAGTCAGATTGGCGCCTGCTGCGGCATCATCGGCCGATGCGCCCGGGAAAAACGACTGATGATAAAAAGCTTTACCGGTCCAGCGGTTATCATTATTTGCCAGGTTGAATTCAAGCCCTCCCACCCTGTTATATTTCATTATTTCAGTGAGCTCGCTGTAACTTCCGGTAACCTGTTTATTTACCATAAACCCGACAATACTCGATCTGCTGAAAACATTTCGCTGTAAAATCGCAACTCCATAGTTACTTGCAGGTATTTGTTCATGTTCTCCCGTCTGAATATCCATCATTCCTATCCTCCATCTGTCACCAAACCTCCCTGAAAGTCTTAATCCTGCATTCACAGGGACATTTAATCCGATACGCCGGGAGAAAAAAGGCTGGATACCTGTTTTTCCCAGACTGGAAAACAGATCGCTGTTCTCAAGAAAGAATTGTCTCTTTTCAGGAAAAAATAATTCAAAACGGTCAAGGTTTATCTGTTGCATGTCAACTTCAACCTGTGAATAATCAGGATTAACTGTAAGGTCGAGGTTCATTGATGTTGAAAGGATCATTTTTCCATCAAAACCAGCGTTCCATTCCCATTTTGCAGACTGGTCATGTTGTTTATCCGTAGTAACTTTACCAATTCCATAAGGAATAATTGAAAAGCGGGGCCCTGCTTTTTCGAGAGGTTCATCCCAGACCAGAGTGCCCGTATATGGTAATGAGGCATGCGGGAACTGACGGGGCATCGGGGCCCAGGCTGACTTCTCATTATTTTTAAGATCGAGACGGCCGAAATTTATACCCCATTCCTTCTCGCCTCCAAAATACCTGAGACTGCGAAAAGGGATCGCGCACTCAACAACCCATTTGTCATCATAGCTTTTTATTGCCGATTTCCACTTGATATCCCAGTTATAATCAACCCTTATTCCCTGGTACTGAAGACCATCAGCCTGTGAACCGGCAGCTGTTATTCCAAAGGCAAATCCATTTGTCTGATCGTTGTAGGTATCAATGAAAAACATATAATTATCATTCAGATTGAAAGAAAAATCCCGTTTCATCGATTCCACAGGCCTTTTCCCGGGAGTCGGATCATAGCAGATTGCCCCAACATATAAGTGGTTTTTATCATAGGTTACATAAGAGACTGTCTGGGCTATTGCAAATCCAGTATCAGTTGGAGTTACCCGCTGAAATTTCCCGGTTGGTTCGGCATTTTGCCATGACTTCTCATCCAGAATACCGTCAATATTTAACTGTTCGTCAGTTTTGGAAATATGGATCCTGTATTTCTCCCTGTTCACTGCTTTGGTCTGGGCAAAAAGTGCATGACTTACAATCAGAGTCAGGCTGAAAATTGTAAGCAATCGTTTGTAATACATATAGTTAAACTCAATCAGACGATTATCGGTTCAAAATTGCAAAGCTGGCAAAAATTTTTTAATTCTTTTCTGTAATCTCCATAAAAAAAGAACTGGTGCATTCCGGGGAAAGAAAGGACATTCCGGTTCATTTAAAAATCAATTAAGACTTTTTCTGTCAGCAGACTTTGGATCCTCAACACATTCCCCACTGTTAAGCTTTCCGTTTATGGCATCAAGCCTGAAAGGTTTGCCTGCATCATAATAATCCCTTGAGATATCAATATCAGAAATGAGAATACCCGGCACATTCGTAGTTAATTTATTCTGTACAAGTCCGTCGGGAGTTATAAAATAACATGGCCAGCTCTCAGCAGCTGATGAATTTGTCAGTGACATATAAAAATAATTGGTGCCGGCAATTCCCTGGGCAGTGATATGCATTATTACCGGATGAATGCTCCCGGTTTTTTGCCTGGCATTGTGGAACGACTGGAAAATAACATCGGTATTGAGCTTACGGTACTGCCTGTATAGTTCCGGAAACCTGATATCATAACAGATCAGTAGTCCGCAATTAATGCCGTTTATTTTGAATGTTACAAAATGGTCTCCGGGACTGAAATACTTTAAATCACCTGTTGTACAAAAGCGCTTGTCATACCTGTCCTCAATCTTACCGTCCGGATTGATCAGATATAAACTGTTATGAGGCTTGTTATCTCCGCTTAACCTGTGAACTGATCCCAGTATAACCCAGATCTTTAATTCTCCCGCCAGTTTCATTATCGAATCAGTAGCACTGTGCAATTCATCCCAGTTTAAATCTTCAAGAGAATTCATATCAGCCCCGGGATAACCTGTCAGAGCACATTCCGGAAAATGAACAATATCAGCTTTTTTCAGCTTTGATTCAATCATCTGCTCCCTTATCCAGTCGAAATTCTCTCTGATTTCAGAAGAAACAGGAAACTGGCAGGATGCCACACGGAGTTTTCCGCTTCCAGGATTATTTTTCGGTTCCTGTGCCTGTGATCCATTTCCTGTTAAACAAAGGCAGGCAACAAAAAAATACTTTAAAATGATCATATTCATTTTTAACATCTTAGGATAGATTTAAATGCAACCTCAAATATATTTTCGCAATATATCTATCCAAATCTAATCAAGATTTTGGTGATAGCCTAATAGATTGTCGTGCTTTGCCAGCCGTAGCC
>CAZWUB010000146.1:0-6247 GCA_964637415.1 uncultured Rikenellaceae bacterium | reverse complement strand
TGGCGAAGGCTTACGGTCGTGCGGTCACTTTGTTAAGATATGGTATTTTTCAGCCGGGAGAGTTAAAAAAATCCATTCTTGTCGGATCTACGTATTTTAATATGTCTTTTAATACGTTTTTTAATACGTTTTTTAATACGTAGATCATTGATGCAACGCAGATGACGTGATGCAGTGGAATCACCTGTTTAAGGTATTTTTACAGGTCGCACCTACGGTGCTCATTTCTCCGAGTGTAACATTCTTCTACAAACAGATCGCGCCTACGGCGCTGAGCCTCGTAGAGGCGACCTGTTTGTAGCACGAAAATGTCCGTGCATTCCTCAGCCGCGTAGCGGCGACCTGTTTGTATAAAAAATTAATTATGTACATTTACTCTATCCTAAAATAATGTAACATCCAAATCACACATCATGAAGAACGACAGGAGAAATTTTATCAAACTTGCAGGCGCCGCAGGAATTGGTCTTGCCGGAAAGAATTTTTATAACCCGGAGAATTTTTCAAAGGAATACAATTCGAATGCATTTATGACAAGGAAAACTGATTCAATGATATCTGAACCACAGGATGCAGGAACGAGCCTGATCGGTCTCTATGGGCCATGGGCCGCAAGTCTGATTGAAAATGATCTTCCTTCTTTGTCATTCCGACGTCAGGAGAATAAAAACATTGAGAAATGGAGAAAGAAAGCAAAGAAAAGACTTTCAGAAAGACTTGGCATGCCTGAAATCGGTGGAATACCTACGGTTACCAAAGTAAAAGAATACTCATACGACGGTCTTCATATTGAGGAACTAAGGTGGCAGCTTCCATACGGTAGACCGACTGATGCAATTCTGTTAAAGCCAATGAATGCACAGGGCAGGCTTCCGGGAATTATGGGGTTCCACGACCATGGAGGGAACAAATATTTTGGAACAAGAAAGATCACCAAAACTTCAGATAATCAGCATCCACTAATGATGAGTCATCAACAGCATTATTATGAAGGTCTGGCCTGGGCAAATGAGATTGCCCGTAAAGGTTATGTCGTGCTTGTGCCTGATGCCTTTCCGTTTGCCAGCAGGCGGGTAGTGATGCAGGATGTCCCGGCATCTCAGAGACAGGGGCTGACTGACAATGATCCGGAGAATCCTGAAAACATTGAAGCATATAACAGATGGGCCGGCCAACACGAGCATATAATGGCTAAATCACTTTTCTGTGCCGGAACAACCTGGCCGGGAGTATATCTTACCGAAGATATGAAAGCCATTGATATTCTGTGCTCAAGAGATGATGTTGATAATCAGCGTATAGGCTGTGCCGGATTATCAGGAGGAGGAATGAGAACCGTATTTGCCGGGGGTTTTGACAGCAGGATCAAATGTGCCGTCTGCGTCGGATTTATGACCACCTGGAAAGATTTTCTCCTGAATAAGTCATTCACACATACATGGATGACATATGTGCCCATACTTCCCAATGAACTTGACTTTCCCGAAATACTTGGATTAAGGGTTCCCCTGCCGACACTGGTTTTAAATGATAGCGACGACGATCTGTATACACCTGACGGTATGAAAGAAGCTGATAAGATATTGTCTGATGTTTTTAAAAAAGCAGGTGCAGAGGATAAATATAAATGTTCTTTTTACCCCGGACCACATAAGTTTGATGCTGCCATGCAGAAAGAAGCATTTGCCTGGTTTGATAAATGGCTGAAATAGTATTTTATACCACATAATGGCCAGTGATTACTGTAAAAAACTGATTTCAATTACTCCCGTTTTAACAGCAACAATCCTTTTGTTAATTTCTGAAAGCTGTTCACAAAAAGAGAGTATCGCCAAAAAGTTAGTATTTGGTGACAGTACTTACCTCGCCGGAGTACCTCAGCAGCCGGGTGAGGAATCGTGGAAATTCATTGAAGAGCTGAAATCGCCACTTTGGACACAGCATAAATGGGAACAAACTTCTCCGGATGCTAAACAGGCCGATCTGTCTTCAGGTATAGATCTGATTGAGGGATTCCCTGACAGCCTGAAACGTCTCGAAACTGCATATGAAGATCTCGGATCATTTCTTTCTGCCGGAAATATTCCTGTAATTAACGGCAAATACGCCATTGAAACCTCTCATGATAAGACATTGCATGGTGAATCTTTCAGACTTGAAATTGATTCTGTCCGTTGCAAAATAATTGCAGGTGAAACAGAGGGTATTCGTCGCGGGATATTTTATCTCGAGGATCTGATACTTCAGCAAAACGGTCCTTATCTGCCTCCCGGGATAGTCGAAAAGCATCCGTTTATAGAGAGAAGGATTTCGAGGTGCTTCTTTGGTCCTATCAAACGTCCGCCTAAAATGAGGGATGAACTGATGGATGATACAGATTACTATCCCGATCAGTACCTAAACCGTCTTGCCCATGAAGGAGTCAACGGGCTTTGGCTTACAGTTGAATTCCGCGAGCTTGTAGCTACAGAATTTACTCCGGAAGCAGGAAAAGATGCAGAAAAACGTCTGGCCAAACTCCGGAAAACTGTTGATAAATGTTTAAGATACGGGATCAGGACATATATATTCTGCATTGAACCCCGTGCCTGGGAAGCTGATAATCCTGTGATTAAAAACTATCCGGAACTGGCTGGCGCTCCTGCAGGACGGGGCCACTATTTCTGTCCTATGAGCCGTACCGCCTATAACTACCTCTATGAATCAGTGAATAAGATTTTCCGGGCTGTACCCGGACTTGGAGGTATGATCAACATAACGCATGGTGAGAGAGCGACAACTTGTCTCAGCGCTGTTCCATCCACATCTGATCACAAAGGTCTTATTAAATGTCCGGGATGTTATGATAAGGAGCCCTGGGAAATCTTGCATGCCTCTCTTTCAGCAATGGAAAAGGGCATGCACGATGCCGCTCCCGGTGCCGAACTTATAAGCTGGCTATATATGCCTCAGCCACAACGTTATCTGACTGGCGATCCTTATGATCCCGGAGATTGGGTTTATGATCTGCCTGCACATACATCGGAAAATGTAATTCTGCAATTTAATTTCGAATCAGGAGTCAGCAGAACTGAATTCGGGAAGCTCCTGGTGGGAGGTGATTACTGGATCTCAAATCCCGGACCAAGTTCACGATTCAGCAGGATAGCAGAAATTGCGACAAAGAACGGGACAAAAGTATCTGCCAAGATACAAACAGGCAATTCCCACGAGGTGGCCACCACACCATTCGTTCCCGTACCATCGCTGCTTTACAGGAAATTCAGGGCAATGAGACAACTGGGCGTTTCACATACAATGTTGTGCTGGTACTTCGGCAACTATCCCGGAATGATGAACAAGGCCGCAGGATTATTATCAATGGAACCATTTCCTGAAAATGAGGACCTCTTCCTTCAACAACTTGCTTCTGTTTACTGGCAAAAGAAAGATGTTCCCGAAGTTATCAAAGCATTAAAGTTCCTCGGTGAAGGTTATGAAAATTATCCCCTCACAAACCTGTTCCAGTATTACGGCCCCATGCATGATGGTCCGGTCTGGCCTCTGTTGCTTAAGCCGGCCGATGCACCATTATCACCAACATGGCAGATCGGTTCAGCCACAACACTAAAGCCCTGGCCTCCAAGTGGTGACAGGGTCGGAGAATGCATTGGCGATGTCCTGACACTTGAGGAAGTTGTGGAATTAACCCGGCGCATTACAACATCATGGGAAAAGGGAGTTGAAATACTGACCTCATTACAGGATAATTATAAAAATGACCCGGAACGTCTTGCTGATATAAATGTGGCAAAAGCTCTTGGAATTCAGTTCCGGAGCGGATACAATATTCTTAACTTCTACCTTCTTCGCGAAAGAATGCTCCGGATGGAAGGGATGGAACGCCTTGACATTCTGAAACAGTTAAAAGGAATAATAAAAGATGAAATTAACCTGGATGAACAGCTCCTGACATTATGTGAAAAAGATTCACGGCTGGGATTTCATTCGGAGGCAGAAGGATACAAATATTTCCCTGAAAAGATCAGGTGGCGTATGGAACAGTTACGAACTGTTCTTGGCAATGATATCCCGGAAGTCAGGAAGATCATAAAGAAAAATGAGCTGCTCTTCCCGGAATATACCGGAAAAAAGCCGGTTGGACCAATTGCTGAGTATGTTATTACGAAAAAACCAGTCTTATCAGGTAACGTGATGGAACTACCCTCAAATATAATCTGGCAAAAATTCAATTATGGTTCATTGGAGAAGGAAATGACATGGGCATCCATATCCTTTAATGATGACTTATATTTTATTGTAGCGGAGAATAAAAAAGGATCTGTACCCGCTGAAAATTCACCCTTTGCGGATATTGAGATCCTTATTGAGCCTCAGAGGTTATACCCTGCAAAGCATTTTGTTTTTAACCCTGGTGATTCAGTTACCAATCCTGTTCATATCATCGGATACCCTCTGCTTTTCAGAGGCAGTTTCCAGGAGATGAATAACAACGGAATCTGGTATGCTGTAGCGCGGATCCCTCATGCACAAACCGGTTTAAAAACTGATTACCCCCACCCCATCAGAATGGATTTGATTGTCAGAACAAAGGATAATGAAATGAGCTCATGGCGTCCGCATAATCCGGTTACATCACGTTTAATACTCGGATCTGATAATCCTGCCGACCTGGGCTGGCTGGTAATACACTGATCTGCATAAATAAATTTCTGTTAAATTGTCATGTAAACCTTAAAATATATCCAATGTACAGATTACTGATAACATCAATACTTATGGCAATCTGCAATTACCTGTCCTCGCAGAACCTGTTTGTAAATGTCCTGGATCTCGGAGCGGTTAATGATGGAAAGACTATAAGTACCAAAGCAATCCAGAAGGCGATCGATGAGTGTGCGGAAAAAGGGGGTGGTACTGTTCATTTTCCGGCAGGGAGATATATTTCAGGGACACTTTTCCTGAAGAGTTTTGTAACGATAAACCTGGAATCCGGGGCTGTAATCGAAGGCAGTGGGAACTTAAGCGATTATCCGGTCGTGGAATCCGCAATAAGATCCTATACTGATAATTATACAAACAAGAGTCTGATTTACGGTGAAAATCTGGAGTATATTGCAATTACAGGTCATGGAATAATTGACGGTAATGGTGCGTCTTTTAAAGTCTCCGATGAAATCAGGAAGGCAAATATTTTTAATTCATATAAAATGCGGCCTTACATGATCCGAATAATCAATTGTGAAAATGTTAAAGTCAGGGATATAACATTAATCAACTCTCCGATGTGGGTTCAGCATTATATGGCCTGCAGAAATGTGAATATTGACGGCATTACCGTAAACAGCAGGGTCAATTCAAATAATGACGGGATTGATATTGATGCCTGCGAAGGCGTCAGGATATCAAACTGCAACATAATAAGCGGAGATGATGCGATAGTCCTCAAGAGTACTCTCGACAGACCCTGCAGGAATATCACAATAACAAATTGCGTAATCAGCTCAGATTGCAATGCTTTTAAGCTGGGGACCGAATCAAACGATGATTTCCATAATATTAGTCTGAGCAATTGCATAATCTATGATAACAGGCTGGCAGGCATAGCATTGGAAATGGTTGACGGCGGATCGTTGAACAATGTTACGGTTTCTGACGTAAACATGCATACTGTTGGATGTGCAATTTTCATCAGGCTGGGGAACCGCGCAAGGCCCTTCATGGAGAACAATCCGAAAGCATATACAAACAGGCAGGAAGCAAAAAATGATCTGAAAAAACCCGGAATGGGCAGCCTGTTTAATGTAATGATCAGTAATATACAGGCAACAAATGTGGGAAAAACAGGCTGTTCAATCACGGGCATTCCCTCCTTCCCATCCAGGGATCTCACTCTCAGTAATATAAGGTTAAGTTTCAGCGGAGGAGGAACTGAAGACCTGGTTAGCCGGACAATAGAGGAATTCCCGGATAGATACCCTGAATTCGGAATGTTTGGAACACTTCCTGCTTACGGATTTTTCTGCCGTCATGTAACCGGACTGACACTAGCCAACATCGACCTTTCTTATATGGAACCCGATTACCGGCCGGCTATCTGGTTAAGTGATGTCAAAGATTCAAGGATATCAGATATGAGGGCTTTCTGTGAAGAAAAAACTGAAGGGGTAATTTTTGTTGAAAATTCAGGGAATGTAGTAATCAGGGATTGCTATTCCCCGAAAAAAGCAGGTCCTTTTGTAGTTGA
>CAZWUB010000145.1:0-9772 GCA_964637415.1 uncultured Rikenellaceae bacterium | reverse complement strand
CCTTTTCTCCCCCTCTCCTTTTCTCCCCCTCTCCTTTTCTCCCCTTCTCCCCCTCTCACTCTCCCTTCATTCCTCACACCTCAATCCCTCACCTTATCCCTTACCACAGGTTTCAGGGTCAGGAGTAACAGAGCAACTGCAATCGCCACAGGTATTGCCAGCAGCGCCATATCTCTTCCAAGGCTTCCTGCATCTGTCGATTTACCAAGCCAGCTTGTCACGAGCGCTCCGGCAAATACACCGGTAAGGTTCATCAGACCATAGCCGGCAGCACGATGGCCCGGGGACACAAACTGGCATAAGATCGGCATATTATTGGTATCGAACATACCGAATCCTATACCGAATAAGATACCTCCGGCCATAATTCCAACAATATCGCTGCTGAATCCTACAAGAAAAAGAGCCGGTATTGTCATTGAAAGGCCGATTGCCCCTGTATAGATCCTCCCTCTCAGATTACGGGAAATCCATCTGTCGGCAATAAGACCCCCTGCTATGACGCCCAGGAATGATGATGAAGCTATAGTAATTGTGCATAACGGACCTGCCCGCGACATATCTATCCCGAGTGTATCAGCGAAGAGTGTAGGCATCCAGTTCTTGACAGCCCAACCCGGGAGGCTTGGAACAGCAAAATAAAACAATATCACCCAGAAGCTAATTATCCCCAGGAGCATTCCAAGACTATTTTTGACAGATGCAAACAGGTTTCCTGATCTTTCCTTTGTTACTTTGGCTGTTTGATTATCTCTTTTTTCGTGAAGGAAGATAATCAGAACCAGTGAATAAAGTACACCTATAAGTCCGAAGCTCTGGAAAGTTATCTGCCACGACCATGCCTGTGCCACTGTGGCACCGAATCCTCCGAGAGCCTGGCCTACATATAATCCGGTCATATGGATACCCACTGCAAGTGAACGTGTATTGCCTTTATGATAATCGGCAATCAGTGCCAGTCCGGCAGGGATATACAGTGCTTCACTCACACCCATTATTGCTCTCAGGATATAAAGCTGTCTGAAAGAGGTAGCAAATCCCATTGCGAGAGTTACACCTGACCATACGAACAGACTACCGACAATAAGCCATTTTCTGTTGATACGATCTGCAATCAGTCCTGCCGCCGGAGACATCAGACCGTAAATCCACAGGAAAACAGCCATCAGGCGTCCGAAATTTTCAGCCATTTCGAGCTCCCTGATATCACCCATTATCGCTGCTTTCATTGTTGAAAGCATTTGACGGTCAAGATAATTCAGGAGGGCAACCATCCAGAGGAGGACAACCACCAGCCAGGGGTACCAGGATTTGGATGATATTGTAATTTTCATTTTTTTTCGTGCAGAAGCGCCATGCATGGCGCTTTTACCAATCAATTTTCTCTAACGTCCGCCAGACCTGGCACAGCCCTCTGGGTACGTGGAAACAACCTTTCCATTTGCCTCCTTTGAGCGGTAAAAGCACCTCTCCCCTACGGTTCAGGTAACCAAACCATTCACCATACGCAGGATCGGGGAAGTGCGACCAGGTATAATCGTGAACTTTTTCAAACCACTTCAGACAATCGGGATTGCCTGTATGATAATAACCCTTAATAAGGCTTATAAGTGTTTCAATATGTACCCACCAGAGCTTCTGATCCCATTCAAGCTGCTGTACCGGCTTCCCCATAATATCCATAAAATAGAATATCCCACCGAATTCCTCATCCCAACTATAATTCAGAATATCAAGAGTGATCCTGACAGCTTTTTCAAGTAAGGTCTTATTTTTATTCCTGACTGCAAGATCCATAATGAACCACATGGCTTCTATCCCGTGACCCGGGTTCAGCAACCTGCCTTCAAATGAATCAGAAAATGAGCCATCGGGACTGACATTTTCGCGAATGAGCCCTGAATTACTTTCGTAGAAGACCTCCATCACTTCATGAATGCAGCGTTCAATAGTTTCATCGACCTTACTCTTTTCCAGGAGATGTTCTATTTCGAGAGAAAGATTGCAAAGGATCATCGGCAATGAAAAGCTTTTCAAAGGGCGTGTTCCGGGAAAAACCTTGTTATAAATTCTTTTGGGATTATCAGCTCTTGCAAGAATATTCCTGAAAGTATTGACTGCAATTCCTGAATAATATTCATTCCCGGTTGCCTTAGCAAGTTGTCCGAATGCCATTGTTGCAAAACAGTCAGAGAAAATATTATATGGCGCCACAAGCGGTTTACCCTCACGGTTCAGTGAAAAATACCAGTTACCTTCCTGATCATGTCCGTATTTATCCAGAAAACGGGCTCCGTGTTCAGCAATATCAAGCCATTTTTCATTCTTCTCCATATTATTAAAGAGAGCTGAGAACAACCATATCTGCCTGCCCTGAAGCCAGATAAATTTGTCTGTGTCAAAAACATTCCCGGTCCGGTCAAGACAAGTATAAAAGCCCCCGCATTCTTTATCAATTGAATGTTTTTCCCAGAAAGGAATTACATTTTCAAACAATTCATTTTTATACTGTTGTGCCAGCACAGAAAAATCTTTATTCATCTGCCGTGTGATATTACCTGTGAATTATTTCTTTGAAAAGAGATCGTCAATACCGAGTTTCCTTACATCATCTGTGAAATTGCTGAATGAATTATCAGGCATGTTAATAACTGGTGAACGGAATTTACCGCATTCCAGTCCGGTAAGTTTCATATAAGCTTTCCCTGTTGCCATTCCTCCGTATTTGCCCAGCAATTCAATCATATCAATTGATTTCTGCTGCAATTTTCTGGCTTCCGCAAGATTTCCCTCATTGAATGCTTTTATTAGTTTATGATAAAGAGGGGCGGCATAATTATATGTGCTGCCAACAAATCCTTTGCAACCAAGTGCAAGAACTGCAAGCATACATTCATCTCTTCCGTAGAGCATATCAAATTCGCCATTACGGAAATTGATACACGACATAAAATCCATCAGATCTTCGTCGGTATATTTAAGACCCGCGAAATTCGGGAGCATTGTTGTGATCTTTTCAAGAAATCCTATCATCGGCATCCTGACACCGGTAAGAACAGGAATGTTATAGAAGTAGACCGGCATTTCAGGGACTGATTCACCAACAAGGGTCACAAATTCGGCAAGTTTTCCGGTATCGGAAGGTTTGAAGTAATAAGGAGCCACCATTGCCACTGCTGAAAGTCCGGCTTCATAGGAGAAGATTGCGTTTTCAATACATTCCACGTATGATGTTCCGCCGATCATGTTTATCACCTTTACTCTTCCGTCCGCTTTCATACATTCAGCCCATCTGGAAGTCTGAAGCTGCCGTTCCTTTTGAGACAGGGAAGGCCCCTCTCCTGTTGAGCCGTTTATAAATGCACCTATCACCCCGTTTCGGGCCAGAAGATTGTAATATTCAGGAATTATTTCAATGTTGATATTTCCTTTTTTATCCATCGGAGTGAATGGAGCGGCGACAAGTCCTTCGAATTTTTTGAATTTCATTCTTTATCGTATTTTGATTGAGATTTAATAATTGTCACTGATACAAGGTGCTGGATTCATGGTACAGGGTGAATATAATTTATAATCCGGTTTTCAAATATATTTATTTCCGGTGAAGAAACATTTATCATAGAATGATTATTGATATGTGCTCTGTGGTACAAAACCCACCCCTACCTCCCGCTGCGCGGGACAGGCTCTCCGCAGGAGGGGATTCAGGCAATCGACACTTCCTGCTCTTTGCCCTAAGCCCTTAGCCCTGTGCTGAAATTAATCCCCACCACTCCCCAGAATATCGCTTACCGGGATAAGCTGAAAATACAGCTCTTTAGAACCTTCATAAAGGATACCTATCGTCTTTTCATCGACCATTGTCAGGCATGAATAACCGTCACCTTCAGGTTCATATATTTCAAGCTGATATTTTTCAGGCCATGTCAAACCTTCATCGAAACTGGCTTTGATTGTAATATTTGATCTTGAGTTCTTATTATTAGGATTTGAAAAAAAGAGGACCTTTTTTTTCACCCCCTCGAGATCAATATCGGCAGAAATGAGGCTGGCCATGCAGTTTGGTTCGGGCAGGGCAGAGTTAGATGTAGGATGAACTACCCATGTCTTACCCAGGTCTTTGGTAACAGCTACAGCCCTGCCATTTGTCACGCCTTTTTCCTTTTTGTTAAGGTCGTCGCGCATATTAAGCATCAGGGTACCTTCAGTAAGCTCTACAACCTGTGCCTCGGTAGTATTTGACATAGCGCCGGTCCCGATATTCCATGTCGAACCCCCGTCGCTGCTCCATACCAATGTTGAATGACATGTATATTGACCTCCGTCCAGAGCAGGCTCTCCGATATCAGTCTTGAATTGTGCCGGAAAGACCAGGGTACCGTCAGATGTTGTAATTCCACGACCCGGACCCTGAAACAAAAACTGCCATGAAGGATCTTTAATCTGTTCTGTAATGTTTATCGGATCTGACCAGGTAACTCCGTCATCCGTACTTTTCACAAGTAAAAACTGCCCTGTTTCCTCAGGAGTCATTCCGGGCTGAGATGAGTTCCAGAGCATCAGATCAGTTGATGACCCGCTCATCCAGAGAGCTGCCACCCATATTGTATTTGTATTGTGATCATAAAGTATGCATGGATCACCTGTTCCGTTAAGTTCTTCGGGCCGCCCGCCATATTCTCCCATATCAATTATAACTTTCATCGGCTCCCATGAAATACCACTATCGGTACTGCGGCTCAGACCGATATCGATATCTTCCTGCAGATCCTTACTCCTGTTATACCTGTTGTCATAGACAGCAATCAGGGTACCGGAATTTGTCGTTATAAGTCCCGGGATTCGATATGTGTCGCAGTTATCCTGTCCCGCAGCCCTGAGTACCTGTCCAAAGCGTATTATGTTTTTACTCTGAGGTATCTGTAAGCTTATCTTTGTCCTGTCAGACAATGTCATACTGATACTTTCAATTACAAGTCCGGCCGTAAAATCAATGTCCTCAGCAGGGTCAAAGCAGATAATAACAATGTTTGCAGAATCACTTAAGTTGAATTCTCCGTCAATCTTATTTGTAAATGCAGGCTTATTTGTTTCCCCGAAAAGCTGTTTTGGTGAAGATCCTGAATTGTTGGAAAAGTATATTTTTATTGATGCGAGATTATTAATCCTGCCTGATCTGTCAAATTTAAGATTGATGTTCTTTAATGAAAGCTGCTTATCCGTGTGATCTGTTACGGGAAAAGTTATTGTCACCATTTCAGTACCATAACGACCGGCAAGGATCGGCTGCTGACTGATATCAATAACATAATCATTCTTTCCCTCCTGATCCTCCTTCGAATCCGAAGTGCTTAAGCATGAATAAGAAATAACTGCTACTGATACGCCAATTAAAAGATTAAATATTCTCATGATATTCAGTATTTAATAATCTGAAAAAAAGGAAACACTAAATTTACAAATTATATGTAATTTTAGTGAATCTGAAGATGACGTCAGGCATATGCACCCGTTTTTTTCTCAGCAAGAAGTACTTGTTAGCTTATGGGACTGACGGGGTGGGAACGTATGCAGCGATGAGAGGCTTTGCAAGCCGTAGCTTCAGCGAAGACTTGTGAGCGATGAGAGTTGAGCGATGAGAGGTGAGCAAGGTTGTTATACGGGAAGGATTGCTTCATCCCGCTATTTTTAGTTTGCGGCAAGGATGTATGATTCCGGAGCGGGATTCGCAATGACGGTGCGATTTAGCAGACTGGTAGTTTACGGGAAACGATATACGATAAATATTTTTTTTATGAGAAAATTTCTTCTTTTTACAGCCTTAACCGCAAATTTGATATTAATATCAGTTTCGTGCAGAACAGAGAAATACGTTCAGGAAGCTGAAGATCTAACGAAATATGTCGATCCGCAGATCGGGACTGCCCATTGCAGGTGGTTTCATGTGGCTCCGGGAGCCAGTCCCTTCGGAATGGCCAAGCCGGGACCTTCAACGGATGGACACCTGGGAAATGCCAGCGGGTGGGAAGCTGTGGGTTATGATTTCAGGCATAATTCAATAGAAGGATTTCCGAATTTCCACGAGTTTCAGGTGGGAGGCGTAGTTTTTATGCCAACAAACGGCGAATTAAGGACCATTCCGGGCAAACTTGATTTTTCTGACAAGGGATACCGGTCATGGTTCGACAAACAGGATGAAATATTAAATGCAGGCTATTATTCTGTCATCCTTAAAGATTATAATATCAGGGCAGAGCTGACATCAACTGACAGGGTCAGCTTTCATCGTTATACCTTCCCTGCAAATGAACAGTCTCATATCCTTTTTGACATAGGCAACAAACAGGGTGAAAGCGGTGAGGTAAAAGATGCATCTGTTAATCTAACAAGTGAGGGGCGGATTGAAGGGTTTGTGGAGACATATCCGGAATATGTAAAAAAATACCAGACCGGAGCAAGTGTAAGGATGTATTTCTCAGCGGTTATTGACAAAAAGCCGGATGCTTACGGAATATTTCACGGTTCAAAGACCGAAGCCGGTAAAAGAGAAGCAAAAGGCAGAGGAGCTGGTCTTTATCTTACATTTTCCACAAAGGAGAATGAAAGTATAACAATCAAAGCGGGGCTCTCATATACTTCAGTGGAGAATGCCCGTCTGAATCTCGCGACAGAAGCAAAAGAGCTGAGTTTTGATGAAGCAAAAGAACTTGCAAACGACAAATGGAATTCTTACCTGGGGAGGATAAGGGTTGAAGGTAAGATCCATGAAGATAAGGTGAAGTTTTACACCGGCCTTTATCATGCAATACTTGGCAGGGGAGTTGCAAGTGATGTTAATGGTTCATATCCGCGGCATGACGGAGCTAACGGTATCATTCCTTCAGGTTCTGATGGAAAGCCTGAATTCAACTTTTACAATACCGATGCAATCTGGGGAGGGCAATGGAATCTCATTCAGCTATGGATCCTCGCCTATCCCGAATATTCACTTGATTTTATCAAGACACACCTCAGGGTTTATGAAGATGCAGGATGGCTTGGTGACGGGCTCGCCTGTAGCAAATTTGTTTCGGGTGTCGGAACCAATCAGGTGCCGCTTGCAATTGTAAGTGCATACATGTGCGGGATAAGGGATTTTGATATTGAAAAAGCTTATGAAGCCTGCCTGAAGAATGAAATAATATCGGAAGGAAGAGTTTTCGGCGCCGGGAAGATGGATGTCGGACGGTTCGTTAAGCATGGCTATGTACCATATAACAAAACAGGCAAGGGATCAGATGAATTATGGAAATTCTCCTGTTCGCATACACTGGAGTATTCCTTCACCTCGTATGCCGTTGCACAGATGGCAAAGGCTCTCGGGAAAGATAAGGACTACGAAATGTTAATGGAATTATCGAAAGGCTGGGAAAAGATCTTTCATCCAGAAAGAAAGATGATATGGCCACGGCTTGAAAACGGTGAGTTTTTTGAAAATTTTGATGCCACGGCAGCTCATGATGGCTTCCAGGAAGGCAATGCAATGCAGTATTCATTTTATGTACCCCATGATCCTGAAGGTATCATCGACCTGATCGGCAGGGAAGAATTCAATACCAGACTTGACAGTACCTTCCTGATCTCACAGAAAGATATTTTCGGAGGAGGGACAGAAATACAGGCTTTTGCAGGAATCACAAAACCCTATAATCACGGCAATCAGCCCTGTCTGCATACATCATGGCTATTCAATCACTCGGGAGAGCCTTCGAAAACTCAGCATTGGGTAAGGGCAATACTGAACGAATTTTATGGAACAGAAGGCATCCACGGATATGGTTATGGTCAGGATGAAGACCAGGGTCAGCTCGGGGCCTGGTATGTAATGTCGTCGATAGGCTTGTTTGATGTTAAGGGACTTACGGAACCTGAACCATTATTTTGTATAGGAAGTCCGGTTTTCGACAGGATTTTAATTGATCTGAGCAGCAAATACTATTCAGGAGAGCAATTTGTAATTGAAACGGAGAATAACAGTCCGGATAATGTATATATCCAGTCGATATCCCTTAATGGAAATAATCTCGCTTCAACATTTATTTCATTTGCAGATGTTGTAAAGGGAGGGATGATGGTGATAAGGCTGGGGAGTGAAGCTAAAGATCAGATTGATTATTAAAAAATCCTATTAGAAATCCGTTGGCTGAAGAGGCTGTTTTAAAAGTCCTGATCTACCCCCCAACCCCCCAAGGGGGGCTTTATAAGCATCAGTCGTTCAAAAAATAACCCCCTCTTCGCCCCCGCGGAGCCGCTTCGGTGAAGCAAGGTAGGGTATTTAGGGGTAAAACAATAAAAGGATGCTTTTTCACACAGCCTTTGAAGCCGACGGCAATTAAGACATTAAAAAATTCAAAGCTCAGAATGATCTGACATTCAGTTGATAGTTTTCTAGTGCTAACTTACATATAATTAACTCGCTGCTAAAAATGAAAACAATTATTTGTGAAAGGATTTTCCATAAAGGAGAGCATCGTTTGACGCTAAGGTTTCCCTATGACAGGGAATTAATAAGTATTACCAGGAGCATACCGGGAGCAAGATGGAGTCAGAGTTTATCAAGCTGGCATATTGCAGAAGATGCTGAAGTGACAGAATCTCTTCCAGGGATATTTAACGGTGTAGCTGTTATTGATTATTCTTCATTCAAATCTCCTGATCCTGAAGGTATCAGTTCATCTAAAACTGATGAAAGAAAAGAAAAGTTACAGTCGCCGGATGCATCTATTGGAAAAAGTCTTCCATCCATTAGTGAGAAAGGAAAGGTTGATATAGAAAAATTCAGAAAATGGATGGAAGCAAACCGTTATCCTGAATCAACGGTTAGGACATACACGGGAATGATCACAACATTTTTGAAGTTTGTTAGTCCAAAAGAGGCTGAAGAATGTAATTCTGAAGATCTGTACCGCATAGTTGATGAGTACATAATACCTAAAGGATTTAGCAATTCATATCAGAATCAAATGATCAGCGCTGTCAAGAAGTTTTACAGCAGGATTTACAGGTCGGTGATGGATCCCGGAGAGATAACCAGGCCGAGGCCGCAGCATCGATTACCAAATGTATTAAGCAAGAACGAAGTAAAGAAGTTGTTGAATGCGACTTTAAATGAAAAGCACCGGGTGATGTTAAGTTTGATATATGCATGCGGACTAAGAAGAAGCGAGTTGATAGAGCTTATGATATCAAATGTAGATGTGAACCGGAAGTTATTAATTATCAGGCAGTCGAAAGGATTTAAGGACAGAGTGGTACCAATTTCTGAAAGGACCATTGAAATGGTTGGTACATATAAAGAGAGGTTTAAGCCTGTAACGTATCTATTTGAAGGACAGATCCCGGGCAAGAAGTACAGTGCCAGTAGTCTTGAAAATGTATTCAGGGCAGCATGTAAGAAAGCCGGTATTAGCAAGGAAATAACTCTGCATGGTTTAAGGCATAGTTATGCCACACATCTTTTGGAAGCAGGAACTGATTTAAGGTATATCCAGGAGTTATTAGGTCACAAGAGCAGCAGGACCACAGAAATTTACACTCATGTAACGGCACAAAGTATACAAAAGATAAGGAGTCCGTTTGATGATTTATGAGGAAGGGGTCTGTTTATATATTCAACTGGAACCGTACAATAACTACATAATACGTCAAATATATATATATTTACAGGACGTATAAACAGTTAGGGCACATTTGAAGTCAAAATACACCCATTAGAAATGTAATTTATGATCAA
>CAZWUB010000144.1:0-9865 GCA_964637415.1 uncultured Rikenellaceae bacterium | reverse complement strand
ATGCACTGATGGTAAACTTACATTCGGACCTCCTTACATGCGAATTACAGGGGGACACGCAAACTATATCGGTCAGGATCTTGCTTTTATTCTTGAATATCTTCCGGAACCGGTCGCCTTACCTGGATCAAACAAAAAGTCAAAAAAATAAAATTATAATGATTATGTCAGAAAAGATCAACTTCAGATTTTCATCATTTCTCAGGTCCGCCTTCCTGATACTTACAGGTATTTTAGTAACAATCCAGCCTGTTTCTTCACAGAAAAGAAAAGCAAAGAAAGCAGAACCGGCGCCTGTTGTCAGAAATCTTGTGATTGCCGACATGGGTGAAAGCCGTTACAGGATCGTTGTTCCTGCATATGCAACTCCTGATGAGCTGAAAGCTGCCGACGTACTTCAGGATCATCTCCTGCAGATCTCTGATGCAGCATTGCCCGTTATTTCTGTCAGCAGGAACGGGAAAGGAAGTCCTTTCGAAATAATCCTGGGTCAGAATGAACGTCTTGATAAGCTCGGGATTGAAATAAACTTCAATGAACTTGGGGAAGACGGATTTATAATTAAAACCGACAGCCTTCGTCTTATAATTGCAGGAGGAAGTAAAAAGGGGACACTTTACGGAGTTTACACTTTTCTTGAGAAATACCTGGATTGCAGGATGTATGCGCCCGGGGTAAAGATTGTTCCTCAGAAGGACAGGATAGAACTGGGTATTATAAGTGACATGCAGGTCCCTGCAATAAGATACAGGACTATTCATTACAAGGTAACGTGGGACCAGGAGTATGCCGACTGGCATAAGCTCAGTCATGATGCGGACGGCGAAAGAAGCGCCTGGGGTCTGTGGGTTCATACTTTTAATCATCTTGTGCCACCTGATATTTATTATGAAGAACATCCGGAATATTATGCTTTGCGTAATGGCCGGAGGATACCCACCCAGCTTTGCCTTACGAATCCTGAGGTACTGAAAATAACGATTCAGAATCTGAGGAAAGATATGGCCAGGAATCCTGAGGCACTTTATTGGTCTGTTAGCCAGAACGACAACAGGAACTACTGCATGTGTGAGCATTGTCAGGCCCTCGATAAGAAGGAAGGTTCACCTTCAGGATCAATAATATGGTTTGTGAACCAGGTAGCTGATCAGTTCCCCGACAAAGTGATCTCAACACTTGCTTATGAATATGGAAGGAAAGCTCCTCTTACCCTGCGTCCCCGCGATAATGTGAACATTATGCTCTGCAGTATTGAAATGAGACGGGACAGACCTTTTGCTGAAGCAACCGATGAAATGAGCCAGGCATTTGTCAAAGATGTAAAGGACTGGAGCAAAATTGCAAAAGATATAATTGTATGGGATTATGTTATTCAGTTCAGTAATCTGATAAGTCCTTTTCCGAACCTTCATGTTTTACAGCCTAATCTGAAGTTTTTTGTTGAGAATGGTGTTACCGCGATGTTTGAACAGGGTAACCGCGAGGTGGGAGGTGAGTTTGCAGAGCTGAGGTCATATTTGATCTCCAAATTCTTGTGGGATCCGGGTGCAGACGCTGATGCGATAATGAATGATTTCCTGAATGGCTATTATGGAGCTGGTGGTAAGTTTATAAGGTATTACATTGATGAAATGCGTGAAGCGGTGATAAGATCCGACCGGCCTCTCAGTATTTTTGGATCTCCCAATGCGGCATCTGTAACTTATCTTACCCCGCCGCTGATTGACAGATACACTGAGTTGTTTGATCAGGCAGAGTCAGCGGTCGCCGATTCGGCAGTCTGGCTTGAAAGGGTCAGGATTGCCCGTCTTCCTCTTAATTTTGCTATCCTTGAGCAGGCAAAGAAGAACTTCACAGGTGAAAGGGGAGTATTTATTAAGTCGGGAGAAAAATGGGCAGTCAGGCCGGAAATAAGGTCGATGATTGATCCCTTCGTGGATCTGTGTATCAGGCAGGGCGTTACAAAGGTTAAAGAGTGGAATACAACTCCTGAAGCTTACCGGTCGGCAATGTACCGCCTCTTCTTCCAGGGAAGGAATGAGCATCTGGCTTTTGGCAAACCTGTAACATTCCGGAGTCCTGAAATTTCACTGATACCGGAAGAAAGAAGAGGTATGCTTACCGACGGGATCAGGGGAAGCCATGATACCGGATACGGCTGGCTTGATTTCCAGGGGAAGGACCTTGACGTCGTTATTGATTTGGGAGAGATCAAAAAAGTCCGGCATATCGAGTGTGCTTTTTATCAGCTGGCTATGTGGCTGAGTATTGCACCGGCAAAGGTCGGATTCTTCGTTTCAACAGATGGTCAGAAGTATGATCAGACCGGGGCTGTGATTAACACTCTCCCGATTGACCAGTATGATTCATACCAGAGGGATTTTATTGTTGATTTTGAACCAAGGGATGCAAGGTTCATAAAAGTAGTAGCACATACTATTGGCAACACACCCGAATCGCATCCTGGTTCAGGACAACCCGCCAGATTGCATATTGATGAGATAGTTGTGGAGTAAAGTCTCTGTATATCTGATAATTGCAGATATCAGGAAAAGAAAGTTATGCTGATTTGATTTCGGAGTTAAGAAAGGGTGAATAACTATTTTGACCCCCTGTAAAATAAAATTAAAATAAAATTAAAAATAGTTAAAATTTGTTATAATTTTGACTTAAACAACGGGATAACAGATTTAATTTTCTTTTACCCTAAAAACTAAAAACTTATGATCAGAAGGAAAATGTACCTTTATTTGAAGCGGGTACTGACTTTGTTCCTGTTGCTGTCGTGTACTTATACACTGATGGCGCAGCAAAGGACAGTAACCGGGACTGTCAGGGATTCTGACGGTGCCGCCCTTTCAGGGGTGACTGTACTGGTAAAAAACACCACGACCGGTACTATCACCGATGCTCAGGGCAAGTACACGATTCAGGCGGGGCCTGCCAATGTACTTGTCTTTTCGTTTATCGGTTATGCCTCACAGGAGATAACTGTTGGCAACCAGTCTGCGGTTAATGTCACACTGGCGCTGGAAACCGAGCAACTTGGTGAAGTTGTAGTTACTGCCTTAGGTGTCTCGAGAAGCACAAAGGCCTTGCAATCGACAATTACGAAGGTTGGCGGGGAGAATTTAACTCAGGCAAGGGAGATCAACCTTGGTTCATCAATTCAGGGACGCGTGGCAGGAGTTAATGTATCCAATGCCGGAACAGGTCCGGCCGGATCATCACGTGTTATAATAAGGGGGAACAAATCGCTTGCGAATAGTTTCAGTAACCAACCTCTCTATGTTGTTGACGGGATCCCGATGGATAACTCTCAGTTTGGTCGTGCCGGTGTCTGGGGTGGTGTTGACCAGGGTGATGGAATGTCAAGTATTAATCCCGATGACATTGAGTCAATCACTGTGTTGAAAGGAGCTGCTGCAGCAGCCCTATATGGTTCAAGGGGTGGCTATGGAGTTATTAATATTGTAACAAAAAGGGGTCAGTCACGCCAGGGAATTGGGATTGAATTCAATTCAAACTATGTCTTTGAAAAAGTAAATAACTATTCGGATCTGCAGACAATTTATGGACCGGGAGGATTAGCGGATGATCCAAGTAATCCAGGGACATATATCTATTCAAAGGCAGTAGACAGGAAACAAGCATACGGATGGGGAGCTCAGTCAATGTGGGGACCAAAATTTGATGGAAGCTCGGTCTACCAGTTCGATAATGTCAAGAGACCGTATTCTTATGTGGGTAACAGCTGGGACTTTTACCAGACCGGAAGTTCATGGACTAACAGTCTTTCTCTTTCAGGAGGAGGTGACAAGCAAACTTTCAGGTTCTCTTTTTCGGATCTGGACAACAAAGCCATAATTCCTAATGAAACCTTTAAGAGAAGAAATCTCTCCCTGTCAACTAATGGGAAATATGGAGAAAAGCTTACTTTCAATGCAAAGGTTCTCTATTCAAATGAGAAAGTGAACAACCGGCAGTATGTTGCGGATAGTCCCGCAAATATTCCGGTGGCTGTATATGGTCTTGCAACCTCTGTTGATATTGAAACCCTTAAGGGTGATCCTAATAAGCTTGGGGCAGTTGCACCAGGTGTTGTAACGTACGACCTTAAGTCGGCCGGTGAAGAATTTCAGCAGGCAGATAACAACTGGCTGCAGAATCCGTGGTGGGTTGCATACCAATTCAAGAACGAAAATGTCAGAGACCGTTTTATCACTTCGGGTACTGTGAGATATGATATCTTTAAATGGCTTTATGCCCAGGGCCAGATAGGGATGGACTGGTATACCAGGAACAACAATTTTCTAACTCCCCAGGGTACAGGTTATCAGCGGGGAGGTTCGAAAAGTGAAACATCTAACTTCATAAGGGAAATAAACCAGGAGTGGATGCTTGGTGGTAACAAGCAATTCGGGCAGTTCGGTGTGAACGCTTTTGTCGGCGGTAACAAGATGGTCAGAGAGTCTGAAAGTATTAATGCAAACGGGAACGGATTCAATGTTCCTTTCTTTACATCGGTAAATAATGCCAAAGACAAGACAATCGGTTATGGTTATAGCAAATCGGGGATCAATTCACTGTTTGGTTCAGCCGAATTCAGCTATGGGAATTACCTTTTCATTACTGCAACAGCAAGGAACGACTGGTTCTCGGTACTTAATCCGGAAAATAACAGCAAACTCTATCCTTCATTAGGTGGTAGCTTTGTATTTTCGGATGCTTTCCAGAACCTTCCTGAATGGCTGACCTATGGTAAGTTACGGGCTGCATGGGGACAGGTAGCAACGGCTAATGTAAATGCATATGAATCTACTGTTACTTACGGATTGTCAGGAGTTGCACACCTTGAGCACCCTATAGCTAACTTTTCCAGTGGCGATAATATACCAAATCCCAGCCTTTCACCGGCACTGTCATCCGAACTTGAATTTGGAACAGACCTGAGATTCTTCAAGGGAAGATTTGGTCTTGAGTTTACGTATTACAGTCAGAAGACCACAGATGATATTCTCGCAGCATCAATATCCAGAACATCAGGCTTCTGGTCAACTTCAGTGAATATCGGAGAGTTGTCAAACAAGGGTATAGAATTCCTTATCAATGCTACACCTGTCCAGGGTGACTTTACATGGGACATATCCCTGAATCTTGCTAAAAACAAGAACAAGGTTATTGAGCTAAGTGAAGGAGTTAATGAGCTTAATGTTGAAGAACCACGGACAAGAACAGTTATGATAAAACATATTAAGGGGCAACCTTTCGGAATGATTACCGGATACAAACAAAAAACTGATTCTCAGGGGAATCCTGTGTTCGAATCAAATGGTTCTCCCGTAAGATCAGATGTTCTAGAGATCCTTGGGAACGGTGTTGCCGATCTTACAGGTGGTCTGAATAACTCGTTCAGTTGGAAGCGTATCAGACTTGATGCCCTTCTTGACTTCAAATTCGGAGGAGATATTTATTCGGGTACAAATGTGAGATTAACGCAATGGGGCCTGCATAAACAGACACTTGTCAACCGTGAAGGCGGAATGGTTGTAAAAGGTGTGATCCAGAACGGAACCGATGGAAGTGGAAAGCCTATTTATGAGCCCTTTACAAAAACTCTAAACCAGAGGGAAACAAATGATTACTGGAATAACCTCGGAGAACGCTGCCAGGAAAACTTTGTTTACGATGCTTCATTCGTAAAGCTGAGGCAGATATCGCTTGAATACAGTATTCCTCCGGCTTTGCTGAGTAAACTGCCATTCACAAACCTTGCAGTATCATTTGTCGGAAGGAACCTGGCAATACTCTATAAGAATATAGATAATGTTGATCCGGAATCCAACTATACCGACAGTAATGCTCAGGGTCTTGATTACTTCGGGATGCCATCCACACGCACTTACGGATTCAATCTGAGAGTGACTTTCTAACCTTTAAAATGTAAGAATATGAAAAATCTATATAAACTTTTAGGAAGTGCACTGCTGATAGTGATCTTTGCAGCGGGATGTGATACAGATGCCCTGCACGAGATGAACACAAACCCGAATGCAGTAAACACGATCGACATCAACTATTTTCTTACTGCTGCCGAATTAAGTGCCTCTAACAACGGGCTCCGTGACGACAGGTATACCGACTGGAGAACAAATATCGGTATGTGTGCACATGCCATTCAGCAACTTGCCAGCACGAGTACAGGTACAATTTCTGTCGGGGATAAGTATCTTGAGAACGACGTTGAACCATCAAATGCACCATGGGATCATTTCTTTATGGGTGATGGAAGGGTTACTGCTGAGATAATCAAACAGACTGGTCCTGGAGGCTATGCAGAAGGGCATAATCTCAATACCCGTCATGCTGCAAGAATTCTGAGGGTTCTCTGTTTCCACCGTCTTACTGACTGGTATGGAAGTATTCCTTATTTTGAAGCCAACAGAGGTAATGAAGGGATATTTCAGCCAGTTTATGATAAGCAGAAAGCGATCTATACTGATTTGCTGAAAGAGCTTGATGAAGCTTGTACCGGACTGAGCACCTCTAACCTCGATGAAGGATTTAAAACAGCCGATTACTATTTCAAAGGCGATATTGCCAAATGGAAAAAGTTTGGCTATTCCCTGATGCTGAGGCTGGCTATGAGGGTTTCAAATGTAGACGCAACAATGGCCGGAACCTATGTAACAAAAGCTGTTGCAGGGGGTGTGATGAGCAGTAATGATGATAATGTAGTTGCTACAATGGCTCTAGGACCAAGTGAATGGACAAATCAGAACGGAATATCACGCGGTTTCTATCCGGGTGACGGTGGACAGTGGTCCAGCTCTTTCCTTAGTAAAACACTGGTTGACATGCTGATGGGTCCGAATAAAACAAGCACGGATGACGATGATCCCAGGCTTATGATCTTTACAGGTGGAATTATACAGTGGCCAGCTCTCGGTGATATTGTCTATTTCGAAACGGATCCTCTTAAGCAAAGGGGGTTGCCGAATGGACTTGACGGAGCCATGCTGGATGCATTAATGGGAGGGTCAACAACTCCATATGAGCATTTTTCAGCTGTTAATCCCAAGATGATGCAGGATGATGAGCCTTATATGATAATGCATGCTGCTGAATCCGAATTCCTGCTTGCAGAGGCACTTCAAAGAAGTATAGGTACCGGTATCACAGGATCAGTTAAATCACATTATGATAATGGAGTTAAGCTTGCTCTGCAGATGTATACTATTTATGATGCGTCATTTGTAGTATCTGAAGCAAAAGTAAATCAGTATCTTACAACCTTTCCTTTCGATGCTGCCAAAGCTCTTGAAATGATCGGAACTCAGATGTGGTTATCCAAGTGGATGAACTGGTGGGATGCATGGTCAGATTACAGGAGAACAGGATTCCCTGTCCTTGTCCCGACCAATTATCCCGGTAATGCCACAAACGGTCAGATACCGACGAAACTTACGATACCTGCATATGAAGCAACAGGTAATCCCAACTATGCCACTGGCGCAACCCAGCCCGACAGGCTGATTGGTAAGGTTTGGTGGGATGGTGGTCCGGAATGATAAATTGATGAATTAGTTTTACACGAACTCACCCCCCTTCCCCCCTCTCTGCTACGCAAAGAGGGGGTTTTTTTCGTGACATCAGGTCATTTTATTGGATGCATTTGGTGATAGTGGCTTAGCATGAACTCACCCCCTTTTTCCCCCGCTCTCTTCAACAACTCTACACGAACTCACCCCCTTTTTCCCCCTCTCTGCTGCGCAAAGAGGGGGGGAAGGCTCGGGACATTGTAGCGTACCCGATCATATTCTCACTTTAAACTCTACGGGGAGGGGAATATGGATTTTAAGAAGTGAATAAATGTTATATTTGATTATGAATATCAATAATAATGGGCAAGGGAAAGTATCTTGGTATTAAAGTTATAAAAAAACATGCGCGGGAACTCAGGAGGAATTTAACGGAATCTGAGAAAGATCTATGGGAGAAATTAAGAAACCGTAAGCTTTGTGGATATAAGTTTCTACGGCAACACCCTGTTATTTATAAGGCCGATTTCAAGGGATTGAATTACTTCATTGCTGATTTCTATTGTGATGAAAAAAAGTCAGTTATAGAACTCGATGGTCCGATTCATGAAAGTCAGGAAGAATATGATCAGTTCAGAGACGATGAAATGAGATTAAAAGGTTTGCATGTATTACGCCTGCAAAATGAAGAACTGTCAGATATGCCTGCAACTCTTGAAAAGATAACATCATTTTTAAATTCAATAGAATAAATTGACAATGATGATAGAATTTATATTTGCTTCTCTAAAATAACTATGTTTAGAATTTATTCCTTCTTCTTCCCCCTCTATGCGCAGCAGAGAGGGGGAAAGCCGGAGCGAAGCGGAGGAAGGGGGTGAGTTCGTGAATATATTAAGAGAGGGTGAAAGCCTGAACAGATTGGAGGAAGGGGGTGAGTTCGTGCAGAACATTAAACAATTTTAATATGAAACGCAGAGATTTTGTTTACAGAGCAGTATTGACCGGAGGTGCTCTAAGCCTCGGGATCGGATGTAAAAGGAAAATTGAACCGGCTGCAGGCACAGGTGATTCGCCGGTGGTTTTACCGGATAAAAATGAGGGAAGAACTATCCGTGAACCAGAAAGACAAATACCCGTTCTTGCCGAAACGGATGTCCTTGTTATCGGAGGAGGTCCGGCAGGAACTGCGGCAGCAATTGCAGCCAGCAGGACTGGCGCTGAGACTTACCTTGTGGAACGGTACAACCATCTTGGAGGTCTCTGGACAGGTGGTCTTGTTCTGCCTCTTCTGTCTACCCATGCAGTTGATAAACAAAAACGGCAAAGGCAGGTAATATTCGGAATCGGTGGTGAAATGTCAAAAAGACTCATCGACCTCGGTATGTCGGTACATGAAGTTAATCCTGTTGTTGATCCCGAGGCGGCAAAATATGTACTTGATGAAATGATCAGGGAAGCAGGAGTTAAGATGCTTTACCATACCTGGGCCTCAAACGTTATTATGGACGGTAATACTATAAAGGGTGTGTTCATTGAAAGCAAGTCGGGGAGAATGGCTGTTCTTGCAAAAGTTGTTATAGATTGTACAGGCGACGGGGATATTTTCAATCTGGCAGGGGATAATTATGAGACTATGAATTATGCCATCGGACTTGTTCATCGCCTTGGAAATGTTGACCGTATCAATAAAGACAAGCCCGGCTATGTCAAAAAAAGCATCGGTGATGAAACACCACTAAAAAGTGTCAACTGGGTAAATATGTGGGGAAAGGAAAACCAGGATGCACTTGATGTTGTGAATTTATCCAATCTGCAGATGGATTACCGCAGGGATATCTGGAACAGTGTTCAGGATCTCAGAAAAACACCGGGTTATGAGGATGTTTTTCTACTTGATACTGCTTCTCAGCTGGGAGTCAGAATGTCACGGATTCTTGATGGTGAATACAGGCTGACACTTGAAGATTCAATGACATTCAGATCGTTCAGTGATGTTATCGGTGTCAGCGGTGCCTGGACCACAATGCTTTACAAGGGAAAAAAGGTTCCGACATCCGAACGGCCTTACTGGCAGATACCGTATCGTTCACTGATCCCGAAAAAGACCGATAACCTTCTTGTTGCCGGCCGCTGTTTTTGCTTTGAAAGAGAACTTGTCGAGGACACACGGATCATAGGAACTTGTCTTGTCACCGGTCACGGGGCAGGAGCTGCTGCAGGACTTGCAGTTAAGGAAAACGAATTACCGCGAAATATAAATACCAGGAAACTTAAAGAGCTTCTGTTACAACAGGGAGCCTGGCTTGGATGAAAAAAAACAT